>JALWJZ010000010.1 GCA_026996855.1 Anaerolineales bacterium | reverse complement strand
TATTGGGACAACCCCCAGGGTGTGGACCCCAGCCGTTTCCCCGCCCTGGGCGGACCGGGCCCACGGCACAAATTCGCCTACATCCCCTTTGGCGCGGGGCCTCGGCAGTGCATTGGCAATCACTTTGCGCAAATGGAGAGCGTGTTGGCGCTGGCCATCATCCACCAGCGCTACGAACTGGACTTGCTGCCCACCACTCGCCTGGAGCCCGACTCGGTGGGCACCCTGCGCCCCAGGGGGCCGGTCTGGGTGCGGGTGCGGGCGCGACGGTGAAGCCCATGCGGCCGGTGCCAGACCGTGCGCGCGGGGCGTGGACTTTTGCTGGGCTTTGGGCCAATAAGCACGTTGCCGCAGGGTTTGCGCGGGAAGGAATGGTTTTTGCCGGTTTGCCGAATGGCGTCAGGTTCCAGATCCTTTGGCCTCGACGAATCCACTGTAAATCGCTCGTCACGCTTCCTATGGCGCGAAGCCTTCTTTACTCCCCCAAGAGGACGACTATTCCCTACGCGGGCGCTATGCGCATGATAGTCAACCGTGCTCGATTGTCGAGCTATTCGTAACTTATATCGAGTCCACATTCTTGTACGAAGCTTTCTAATTGCTTTAGCGCCTCCTTATAACCTTTATGAGTCTCCATAAAATAACCTTGATATTCGATTGGCACCCAAAAACGATTTCCACCTGGATGGATAGGTTCCCTCGCAATTAGGTACCTTTTTCGACTGGTTGCAAAAGGAATTTTATCCTTGACTTTGTCAATATAACCGTTATCATAAAGATACTTCAGGACACGGAAGTATAACTCTTTGATAGTAGATGCTTCAAACCTGCGATTATTAATCGTAACAATGGTACCTTTTTGTCTTGACTTAACCTTTTTCGATTTGATCCTCGCAGAAGATGGCTCGGGTGCTTTCTGCCGTTCTGAAGATTCCAGAAATTCTGCCGATTTTGTTTCTTTCTCCGCTATTGTACGAATGAAATCTTTTAGTATTTCTGTTTGTGGCCTATAACCACAAATGCTTTCAACTCGCTCGCTCAGAACTTCTAACAAGAATTCGTCTGGTTCTTGTAGGAGTTGAGCCCAGGCTTTAGGAAGAGCCTTCTTGATCAACTTGTCTTTTTCTCTGCTCTCTTTTATCTCTTTGGCTTGCCGTAACGCTTCACCACTTGCTACAGCCCGCTTGCTTAAGAATTTTTCGAAATGTTCCATGACACTTTCAATTGGCTGATTCATTATGTCTATCGAGAAAAATTTCCTTTGTTCCCAGGTTCCACCCATTAACGGGAGATAGAGCCACCAAGTTAATCCGTTCGTGAGTACGGCGATCTCTACTCCATATTCAAAGGCATATTCAAGTAATTGTTTTTCATGCTTTTCAATCTCTTGAGAAGCGCGTTTTACCTCAACAAAAATGGCCTTTCTCTGTCCAATATGGAGGCAATAATCAACTCGCCCATTCCCTACGGAAAATTCCGGAGTTACTTCATTGACGTCAAAACTATTCCAGCCTAATGCCGATAATATCGTAAAATAGCGCCTTGCTTGGTTGCTTCCTCGGTTTTGCTTAGTAATGAAATCTTTTGAGGAAGTAAACGAAGAATCATTTCTAAGGCTTGATTATCCATTTGAACCCCTTTTTGTATCCTAACGGCCGTTTCGGCGGTACAACGCCTTCTCCCGTTCACCTTTGTTGATGCAAGTTTTTACGCTGAGGTGCCGCCTGCAGGGTGCCCCTGTTGAAGGAAGTGGACCTATTTGGAGTCTCCCCGCTTTCTCTGCTTTTGCTTCCGCTTCTTCAACCACTTCTTCAAAGATTCCGGGCTTTCGCCCGACCGTTTCCCCAGCACAATCCCCATCACACTCAAGTCTTCATCCAGTAGCGGCCAGTGCAAAATCGTACCGTCGCCTAAAAGTTCCACTTGCGCCCGTTCTTCTGGTGTCCCGTACCACAACCGAGGATACCATACTAACGGCACGCTCACGATTCGTCCGTCCGTCAATTCCACAACCAGCATGTCTTCCGTTGTCTTGACGCCCTTTGCGCGCGCCTCTTTGACCTCAAGTACCGCCAAAGAATTCATACCACTGCTCCAAAAACTCTTCTCGATGCTCCTGCACTAAGCGGGCAATCCGGTTTAATTCATGCGCTTTGAATCCTCCTGCGTCCGCCAATGCCACCGGATTGAGCCAGAACTTGGCGATTTTCCGTTCACGCTGTACATGGACATGCGGTGGTTCGCCATAGTCTAGCGAAACGAAGAAGAAACGATAAGGGCCGAGGCGTTTCAATGTGGGGGACATCACGCTAATACCAAGAGACTGAAAAGCAGAGCCCATTCGCTAACATTTTAGCATAAACGGCCGCCAATGTTGCTTTCATATCCAACGAGGGGTACGCGCAAACGATGGCGTCAGCGGCGCGGCGTCACCGTCCAACCACCACGGCAGGCGACGCTTCTTCGCCCGACCAACCACCACGGCGAGCCCACGGCAAAGCCGTGTCCGCTGCACGCGGGGTTAGGCCAATTTGTGATGAGACTCTTCAAAAGTCTCTATAATGAATTCTGCCAAGGTCATCGCAGCGTTCACCGCTAAACGAGCATGCCGTGCCTTGGGCTTTACACGCCGCGGTTTTTTGCCATGCGCATCGCCATATTCATTTCGCAAACCCGCCAACCCTGAAGCCACTCCCGCCATCCCTCCTAATATTTGCTTAAAAATTGGTTCCGCATGTTGATCAGGAGCAAGGTTTAGTTCCTGTGCAGTGAGCCTATACAGTTTGACCAAGTCCCCTTTGCTCGTGTCTTCTACACCCAATTGCTCAAGAACATGCTTACATACAGTTTCCAACATCATGCGAGCAGCAGTAATAGCGCCTTCGGGGTCGTTAACCACACGTTCCAAAGATTTATCCCACGCATCTCGTACTGCTTCCCAGCTCACACGCGAAAGTACCGACTTCCTACCTCGCAACCGTGTAGCAAACTCTAATACCAACTTACGGAGCTTCTCTACCTCCTCTTGCGGGGGTGCGCCATATTTCATGGGCCCTTGATAGTCACTCAGTTTGAGAAGCAACTCAATTTGTTGCTCCAAAGGGAAAGTCTCCAAACAACCCTCGAACATAACCCAGCGCGATGGCGCATTATGCCAAGGATATTCACCTACCTCATCAGAGTACTGCCCAAACCATTCATAAATTTCAGGGCCAGAAAACCCCGTTTCCCCTGCAAAGAGCTTACTGGCTAACCGCTTTATTTCAAGAGGAAGCTTTTGAAATTGCATATCTTGTGCCTCTTGCCCAACGATAGCGTCAGCGGCGCGGCGTAGCCGTCCAACCACCACGGCAGTAACGGTACTTCGCCCGACCAACCACCACGGCGAGCCCGCGGCGTAGCCGCGTCCGCCGCACGCGGGGTTGGACGAAGCCGTTATTTTGCAAAAACCTTTTCCATCGTATAGATTTGTGTTTCAAAGTTCGTCATTTCGATACGATATACAGAACCACCTATAACCCGCGTGATGCGTTCATCCTCCAAAACTGCACAAGCCTCTTCGTCAATACCTAAACCTCGCCGCACCTGGGCCTTGCTCATGACTTCCAGTACCTGAGGCAACGCGTTCCATTCGCTAAAATGCGCCCCTATCACCCACCCCTCAATCAGCCCTAACCCTTTTATGACCTCAATGGAGCCACTTTCTGATTCTTCAGGCAATAGCCAACTTACGTTGGATGCAAGTATAGCACCGGCTGATAAACCTGCTACCGGAATTCCCTGGCGGTAGCGTTCTCGTAGGATAGTGCCGATGGATTCTGTAGCATATAAAGCCTGGTAAATCCCTGTGTTCCCGCCGCCGATGAAAATTCCTGTCGCCTCGCGCAACTTTGCCATTGCATCTTCGCTATCCAACGTGCCCTCTTCATTCGGCACAATAACATGATAACGCTGAATGCCCCGCCGCACCCAAGGCTGAATATAGAGCGGCAGGTAAGACTCCCATCGCGGACCACCCTGAAGAAGAAGGGCCAATACAGGATCAGGCCCAGCCGCTTCAATAAATTCACGATTCACGGCATCCATGATGCCATTGCCGCCCCCTAACAGAAAAAGGGTGCGCGCCATTTTCTTCACCTCTGTGCTATACCTGTGCCTGCCTTTCAACGACGCTTTTGCTTTCTCGCGTCTTTCGCCCAACTATTAATTCTCCCGCTCTTTCGTCGCGAAACCTGCACAAACGCGGCGGATTTGTGTATACTATACCACAACTTGCGCTTTATGCGGCGCGAACGCTAAAATCTTGCGGGTTTCGCGACGATTTTGTCGGATAATCCCGCTCTCGGGCGGTTTTCGCGATATCTTCTCTTTCGTACATCGCGCGCGACCACGCGCGCACGTTCCTTATCCGGTTTTCACGGGGGCATGCAGGAGGTGGGGGAATGACCGTGCCATCGCGTAAACCCAGGTTGTTGGACCGGGTCCGGGAGGTGGTCCGGCGCAAAGGGTACTCCTACCGCACGGAAAAGGCTTATGTGGGCTGGATTCGCCGCTTCATTCTCTTCCACAACAAACGCCATCCCCTGGAGATGGGACCCCGGGAAATTGAGGCCTTCCTCACCCACCTGGCCGTGGACCTGAACGTTTCGCCTTCCACCCAAAACCAGGCCTTGCAGGCCATCCTTTTCCTCTATCGGGAAGTGTTGAATCAGCCCATCGCCGAGCGCCTGCATTACCTCTACGCCAAACGCCCCCAGCGTCTGCCCGTGGTGCTTACCCGGGAGGAGGCGCGGCGGGTGCTGAACGCCATGTCCGGCACGCCCAAACTGGTGGCCCAACTCCTCTACGGCAGCGGCCTGCGCCTCATGGAGGCCCTGCGCCTGCGGGTGCAGGACCTGGACCTGGAGCGCCTCCAAATCCTGGTGCGGGACGGCAAGGGTTTCAAGGACCGGGTGACCCTCCTCCCCCGCACGTTGACCGAACCGCTGCGCCGGCAGTTGGACCACGTCCGGGTGCTTTACGAGCGCGACCTGCGGGAGGGCTATGCCGGGGTCTCCCTGCCTTACGCCATCGCGCGCAAGTACCCCAACGCAGCCCGGGAATGGTCCTGGCAGTACGTCTTCCCCGCGCCGCGGCTTTCTCGGGACCCCCGCACCGGCCGTCGGTTGCGCCACCACCTGCACGAAAGCGCGGTGCAGCGCGCGGTGCGCCGGGCTGCCAGGACCGCGGGCATCGCCAAGCGGGTCACCCCCCACACCTTCCGCCACTCCTTCGCCACCCACCTGCTGGAGGACGGCTACGACATCCGCACCGTGCAGGAACTCCTGGGGCACAAAGACCTGCGCACCACCATGGTGTATACCCACGTGGTCCAGGCCACCGCGCAGCGGGTGCGCAGCCCTTTGGATGGCATCGGCTGACCACGCGTTTTTCAAAATCCAACAAAAAGGGCGAAAAACCATTCGCATTTTCTCACGGAGGCACAGAGAGCACAGAGGAAATGTCGGTCTTTTCCAGCGGATACTCTGTGTTCTCCGTGGCTTTGTGTGAATCTTTGTTCGAACATGCAAAACGCCTGATCGGCTGACCCCGTCTCCACGTCCTTCCCGATGAATGGGTTACAATAACCCAAGAGCCCGGCGTTTTCGGTGAAAGGGAGCACCGGCATGGTATTGGCTTTGTGGGCCGGCATCGTGGCCGCGTCCATTTGGGGGGCGATGTACGTGGTCAGCAAAGCGGTGATGGCCGTCGTTCCGCCGCTGACCTTGCTGGCGCTGCGGCTGTTGTTGGGCGCGCTGGCCCTGTTCCCCCTGGTGGCCCGGCACCCCCGCGGTTTGGGGCCGCGGCCTGGGGTGCTGGCCCGCGCTCTGGCCGTGGGCGCGGTGGGGTATGGCCTTTCCCTGAGCCTGCAGTTCCTGGGCACGGACCTCTCCACCGCGGCCAACGGCGCGGTCATCACTTCGGCCACGCCTGCGTTCGTGGGCCTGTTTGCCGCGTGGCTCCTCAAAGAGCGGCTGGGGCCGCGGCGCATCCTGGCCCTGGCCGTGGCCACCCTGGGCGCGCTGGTCATCGTGGACCCGGCCCGGATGCACCTGGACCCGCGGGGCTTCTGGGGCGACGTGCTTCTGTTCCTGGCCGCGGTCACCTGGGCCCTGTACTCGGTGCTGGTGCGGGGGCTTACCCGGTACCTGGACGTGCTCCCCGCCAGCATGTGGGCCTTCGTGGGCGGTTTGCTGGGCGTGGCTCCCCTGAGCCTGTGGGAATTGCACGTGCGCCCCATGGGCACGTGGACCGTGGGCGTTTGGGCCGGGGTGCTGTTCCTGGGGTTGGTTTCCACCGCGCTGGCCATGTACCTGTGGAACTACGCCTTTGCGCGGCTGGAGGCCGGCGTGGCGGGCCTGACCTTCTTTGCCCAGCCGGTGGTGGGCACGCTGCTCAGCGCCCTCTTTTTGCACGAACCTCTGCGCCCCGCTTTCTTCGTGGGCGCCGGCGCCATCGCCGTGGGGCTTTACCTGGCAAGCACCGCCGCGGAGCCCTCGGGGAGGAGGTGAAAATGTCGCAACCTCGTGTGGCCCTGTTCCTGGATTTTGAAAACCTGTATGCCACGTTGAAACGGCGAACCAAAGGACCGGAGCATCCCTATGGGCTGTCGCCCAAACTGGACTTCGAGCGCCTGGTGGCCTACATCGAAGAACATTACGGTACCCTGGCCCCGGAGGATTTCATCGTGGTGGCCAACTTCAGCCATTACAACCCCCAAATCGGCGGCCTGAACCGGGTGGCCACGGTCATCAATGCCCAGAGTTTCATGCACCCCCGGGTGCGGCGTCAACGCCAGCGCTCGCCGGGCAAACGCTGGGTGATTCAAAACTACGCGGATATGCGTCTGGCTTTCGAACTGGGCCGCCATGTGTCCACCCGGCCCGCGGATATTTACATCTTGGGTTCGGGGGATGCCGCGTTCACCGCGCTGGGCCGCACCCTGGACGAAATGGGCTTCGCCGTGGTCTTCATGGTGGCCGACCTGAACTCCCCCTCCACCGACGCGAACATTCGGGAAGAATTCGCGGTGTTCGATTTCCTGAGCACCCAGGAGGTGCGCGAGGAACCCGAGCCGGAGCCGGAACCCGAACCGACCGCCCGGGAGCCCGCGAACCAGGTGGCCCATCTGGTGGGGGAATTGCGTCGCGCGTTCCGGTGCGGCATCCCCGTGGCCCTGGTGCGCTCCCTCTGGCCGGGGGAAGACTGGGATGCGGCCCTGCGCCAGGCTCGCGGTCGGGGCCGGGTGGACTTGTGGGAATCGCCCGAAGGTGTGCCTTGCATTTCCCTGCGGGAAGAACGCCTTTTCGACAAAGTGCGCCCTCTTTCGGTGCGGCCGGAAGTGGCGGAAACCGCCCGGGTGCTGGACGCGGTGCGCCGTCGCGCGGCCCAGGCGCCGGCCGACGCCGACCGGGCCTACTGGCGCCGGGCGTTGCGGGAGGACCTGGGCCTTTCCAGCAAAGAGGCCAAGCGCATGTTGGAGCACTTGCTTCAGGCGCGCATCCTGGAAGACGGTTTCATGAATCGGCCCCAAATCAGCCTGGCCGCGGCCCAGAACCTGGCCCGACGCTTGAAGAAACCGCGTTGACCGGCGTATCTGGTGGGGAGGTGGCGGATGCCTGTGCAATATCCCCAGGTGATGGCGCAAATTCGGAAGAAACTGGAGCAGGCGCGGCGGAGCCAGCAGGCTTTGGCCGAACGCCTGAAAGAGGCCCGGGAGGCCTTTGCCGCCTGGGCTGGCGCCGAGAAATACGAAACCCTGGCCCGACGGGTGGAAAAGGCGGTGAGCCAGGACCAGACCCTGCGCTGCGCTCTTCCCCTGGAGCCTCTGGACCGGGTGACGCCGCCGCCCCGGGAGCCCGCCCAGGAAGCCCTGGTGGTGCTGGCCTCCGACGGCTCCCACATCATGCCCGATGCGCACCGGCCCGTTTACTTCGGCCTGGTCAACGCCGCGGTGCTGGCCCTGGCCTACGACCGGGCCGCGAAGCGGGTGGAAAGCCGCCTCTTTTTGGAGGACGATTTCCCGCCGGAAACCTCGCCGGAAGCCCACGTGCGCCTGGCCCGCATCGAAGCCGAGTACGAAATCGTGACCCGAGCCGCGACGTGGTTGCGCACCGGCCGGGATGCCCCCGAAGGATGGTTCACCCTTCGGGAGGGGGAACAGGCCGTGGCTCTGGTGGACGGTCCGCTGGAACTGTGGGGCATACCCGAACGGGGAGGCGTGGCCTACAAAACCCAGGTGCAGCGCATGACCCGGCTTTGGGGCCGTTTGCGCGGGGCCGGCGTACCCCTGGCCGGGTATGTGGACCGCCCCCGGGCCGACCTGGTGGTGCGGGCCCTGGCCGTGGCCCGGCCCGATTGGGAAAAAGGCGCCGCCTATCCCTGGCCCGGCGTGCTGGACAGGCACCTCTATGGACCCCTGTTGCAGCCGGGATGGCGTTCACCCGTGTTTGCCATCTGGACCGAAGGCATGAAATCCTACCCCGAGGAGCAGCGGGTGCACTTTTTCTATATGCACGTGGGCGGGGAAGAGCAGTCCGGCCTGGCCCGGGTGGAGATACCTGCCTGGGTGGCCCAACACCCCACCTGGGTGGACCTGGTCCATCGGGCCTTGTGGGTGCACTTGCAGCAGAGCGGTCGCGGCCGTTACCCCTATGCCCTGCACCGCGCCCACCAGGAAGCCGTGGTGACCTACAAAGAACGGGAAGAACTGGAAACCCTGCTGGTCCGCGAGGCCGTGCGCCTGGGCCTGCCCGTACCCGGTTTTTCCGCCAAGCAGCGCTTGAAGGAGCAGGACCGGCGAACCCGTTGAGCGTATCTGCGCCTTGCCCAACGCTTTCACTTGGTCCTATTTGTCTATAAATCACCGCCCTCTATCTCATCAATAATGACTTTGATGGTGCGATATAGAACGGGTATTTTGTTTACCACAACGTCCCAAACGATTTCATAATCCACACCAAAATAATGGTGAATCAGTCGATCACGCATGCCGGCCATTGCTCGCCATTCCACATGGCTGTATTTTTGCCGCATTTCCACGGGTATTTGCTTTGCCGCTTCACCGATGATTTCCAGGCTTCGCACGAAGGCCCTTCTCAAAGTTGGGTTGCTGACAAACTCGTCATACGTAAGTCCCTGGGCTTGGTTCAGCAAATATTCGGCTTCATCAAGAATATGTCGCAAATACTCAATTGGAGAGTAAGACATATTCTACCTCGCGAAGAATGTGGGGTTTGATGTAGGGACTCAGGGCCTCAAGCGTCACCAGTTCCACCCGTCTTCCCAGTAATTCCTCTAAGAGCAGGGCCGCTTGTATGAAATTGTCGAAAGATTTTTGCCCTGGTTCGAACTCCACCAGGATGTCCACATCACTTCTATGGGTCTGTTCCCCACGCACGAAAGAGCCGAATAATCCCAGTCTTCTTATGCCCAATCTTTTGAAGATTTTCTGATGATGTTGGATAATATCCAAAATGTCGCTTTTTTCTCGCACCACCATCGCAACTTACCTCAACATTATTCGTGCATATGTGCAAGCCAAGATTGCAGCGCAGTTTTCGAACATCGAAAATTTCATGATTGCAGTTACAAACCCCATTTCCAACACAAGTATAGCATACGTCGCTCAACTTGAAGTATACTCCTCCCTGGGATCACTTCGTCCTGGGCCTGTGGAGGGCTTTCATGATTGGACGGCTTTTGCGCAGTACCACCACTGAGTTTCTGGTCGGATGCCGCCTGGAAGACGTACAGCATCTGCCCTTTGGCGCGTTGGTGAAGATGCCCTGGTGGGGCGCGTTGGACCGGTCGGGTATGGTGTACGGCCTGGTGGCCTGGATGCACATCCCCGAAGGTTCCATGGCCCGCCAGGTGGCGGTGCAGCCCATCACGCCCGGTATCCTCCAGGACCAGCGCGCCACGGTGGAACCGGTGGAGGTGCGGGTGCTGGTGGTGGGGTACGAGAGCCAGGGCGAGATTTCCCACCTGCTGCCGCCGCATCCGCCCGAACCCATGGCGGCCATGCATCTGTGCGAGGAGGATGAGGTGGTGGCCTTCACTTCCGCGGGTCGTTTAGGCTACCTGCGCCATGTCCTCCAGGCCGGCGGCGACATCCCCGTACCCGAACTGCTGGCCGCGCATCTGCGGCAGGCCCGTCTGGCCCACGAGGCCCGGGGCCAGCGTGATTGGGTGCATCGGGCCGTGCAGCGGGTCATCCACCTGTTGCGGGATGACCCGCCCCGTCTGTTTTGGACCCTGGACGCACTCAGCGACGCCCTGCCCCAGTCCTTCACCCTGGAAGAGGCGGTTCCATGAGTTCGGGTTTCAAACCCTGAACCGCATGGCAGGAGGCTTACCCCATGGATGAAGTTTTGGGATACGTGCTGGGGGGAAGTCTGCAAGAAGGGTTGACCGTGCGCCTGCAAATTCCCCCGCAGGACATTCAGGAAGGTGCCTTCGTGGTCATGGACGCACCGGGATGGCGTTTCTTCGGCGTGGTGACCGACGTGGCCTTGCGCACCACCCACCCCCGCTACGTGGAGAACGAAACCCCGGACCTGAACCCGGTTTTGACCCGCATGTTGCGCCGTTCGACCCTGTACGTCACTGCCACGGTGCTCCCCGTACGCATGATGGAACTTCCTCCCGACCCGAACCAGGACCCTGAAGGGTACCAGCGCTTTCTGGATGAAGTGCATCGAGGGGCGCGGGACCTCCCCCGGCCCATTCCAGTGAAGACCATACCGCCCCACTTCGCGCCCGTGCGCCTGGCCGACCAGGGGGACGTGGACGAGATTTTCGGCAAGGAAAAGGAAGGCAAGACCTTCGTCATCGGCTACACCCGGGAGCAGGGCCATGCGGTGCGTTTGCGCCTGGATGAATTCATCAAGCGCTCCGCCGGCGTGTTCGGCGCTACGGGCACGGGCAAGTCTTTCCTTACCCGCATTTTGCTGGCCGGCATCATGCATCACGACGTAGCCTCGGTGCTGCTCTTTGACATGCACAACGAATACGCGTACGACCGCCAGGACCCGGACCGGGGCGTGCTCATCGAGGGCTTCAAGACCCATTTCCCCGGCCGGGTGCGGGTGGTGGGGTTGGGGCCGGCCGCGACCATCCAGGGCAGGGCGCCCGATTACAACCTGATGATTCCTTCTTCGGAAATCACTCCAGAGGACATCGAACTGCTGACCCACGAACTGGATTTGACGGACACCGCGCCCGTGGTGCTCCATGCCCTGCATCAGGAATTCGGCTCCGCCTGGTTCGAGCGCTTCCGGGCCATGCGTCCCGGCGCCCAGGAGGAATACGAGGACGACAACGGTCGGGTACGCACCCGGCCCGCACCGGACAGTGTGGAAGCCTGGGCCAAGGAGGCCGGCATTCATCAGGGTTCGGCCGCGGCCCTGCACCGCAAACTTCGCCGTTTGTTCTCCAAAGAGTACATTGTGCCCCATCCGCCGGTGAACGCGGTGCAGCAAATCATCGACGATTTGCTGCAGGGGCTGCACGTGGTGCTCTCCTTCGGACGCTACGAGACCGACCTGGATTACCTCCTGGTGACCAACATCCTCACCCGCAAGGTGCGAGAAGCCTGGGTGCAGATGACCGAGGAGCATCGCTCCCGGGGGGAAGCGGGCGAGCCGCGGCCCCTGGTGGTCGTGGTGGAGGAGGCCCACAAACTGCTGAACCGGGACATGGCGGTGCAGACCATCTTCAGCACCATTGCCCGGGAAATGCGCAAGTACTACGTGACCCTGCTCATCGTGGACCAGCGCCCCTCCCAGATTTACGACGAGGTGATGTCCCAGTTGGGCACCCGCATTTGCGGCTGGCTGGGCGACGAAGACGACATCCGGGCGGTGCTGGCCGGCCTGGCCAACCGGGACGCGCTGCGGGGGATGCTGGCCCGGCTGGAGCCGCGGGAGGAGGCCCTGGTCATGGGGTGGGGCGTTCCCCTGCCCATCGTGGTGCGTACCCGTCGCTACGACCGGCGCTTTTGGAAGGATTTGATGGGCGAGGCGGGTTTCGGGCCCGGACCGGGGGTGGACGACATCAACGAGGTGTTGTTTGGGTAGAGAATGAGCGAATGAGCGGATGAGCGAATGAGCGGAGAGGCGGTAAGGCGGGAAAGCGGATGGGCAAATTTTTGGAGTGCGGCGGCTCGACGCCGCTTTGGAATCAGGGGAATGGGCGAATGAGCGGTAAGGCGGTAAAGCGGATGGGCGGCAAGGCAAAACGGGCTTCTTCAGGAGGTAGTCGTCATGAAGCGCGCGGTGAGCATCAGTCTGGGTTCCTCCAAGCGGGACAAGCGGGTGGAGGTCGAGTTGCTGGGCGAGAAGGTGGTCATCGAGCGCATCGGCACCGATGGTGACATGGAAAAAGCCGCGCAACTGTACCGGGAACTGGACGGCAAGGTGGATGCCTTCGGCGTGGGTGGCGCGGACCTGGGGCTGATGGTGGATGGGCGCTGGTATCCCCTGCACTCGGTGAAGCCCATGGTGCGCTACGTGAAAAAGACCCCCATCACCGACGGCACCGGCCTGAAAAACACCCTGGAGTACCGGCTGGCCTTTTTCATCGACCAGCATCTGGGCGATTACGTGCGGGCCCACGGCGGTAAAAAGGCCTTCATCACCCTGGGCCTGGACCGTTGGGGCATGACCCGCTCCTTCGTGGAAGCCGGGTACGAGGTGGTCTTCGGCGATCTGATGTTCGGCCTGGGGCTGCCCATTCCCATCCGCTCCGTAGGGCTGCTCAAAACCCTGGCCCGCTTTTTCCTGCCCATCGTGACCCGTTTCCCCTTCGAATGGTTGTACCCCACCGGCGCGAAGCAGGAAGAGCGCATCCCCAAGTGGGAGAAGTACTACCGCTGGGCCACGGTCATCGCGGGGGATTGCCACTACATCAAGCGCCACCTGCCCGACCACCTGCCGGGGAAAATCATCGCCACCAACACCACCACGCCCCAGGACCTGGAACTCTTCCGGCGGGTGGGCATCCGCTACGTGGTCACCAGCACCCCGCGGCTCGACGGCCGCTCCTTCGGCACCAACATGATGGAAGCCGCGCTCATCGCGGTGGCCGGAAAGGGCCGTCCCCTGACCTTTGAAGAACTCAACCAACTCATCGACCGCCTGGGTTTGCAGCCCACCTTGATCGACCTGCAACAGGAGGCCTCGTAATGCACGCGCTGGTACTGGCCGGGGGCCGGGCCACCCCGGAGGACCCCCTGTACGACCTCATCCCCAACCAACCCAAAGCCCTGCTCCCCCTGGCGGGGAAGCCCATGCTGCAATGGGTGCTGGACGCCCTCAACGCGTCGCGGTGGGTCACGCGGTTGCACATTTTCGGCATCACCGGCCAGGAGTATCCCTGGGAGATTCGCAAAGAGGCCCGTTTTCTGCCGGACCAGGGGAGCATGGTGCGCAACATCCTGTACGGCTTGAAACTGCTGGTCCGGGAAGGCCATCGGGACGAGCCGGTGTTGTTGGTTTCGGGAGACGTACCCGCCGTTACCGGATCTATCCTGGACTGGGTGGTGGAGAACGCGCAGCGTTTGGGCCGCCAGGTGATTTATCACGTGGTCACCCGGCAGGATATGGAGCGGCGTTTTCCCGGCGTGCAACGGACCTACGTGAAATTGCGAGACCTGGAAGTGTGCGGCGCGGACGTGAACGTGGCCCACACCCGCCTGGCCGGTCGGGAGGACGACTTGTGGGAACGCATCCACGCCGCGCGCAAGAACCCCATGAAGCAAGCCGCGCTCATCGGCTGGGGAACCCTTTTGCGGCTGCTCTTGCGCCGGCTTTCGTTAGAGGAAGCGGTGCAGCGGGTGCGTGACCGGTTGAACCTGGATGCGGAAGCCGTGGTTTCGCCCTACCCGGAAATGGCCATGGACGTGGACAAGCCGCAGCACGTGTCCATCCTGGAATCTTTTTTGAACGAGCGGCAGAACTCATGAAGCGCTTACGAGATATGGACCACCGCGGGGCCGCGTTGTTTCAGCGCCCCGTGGCTCGTTCGCGTTTTTGGCGGATACTGGCCCTCACCCTGGCCCATTCGGGCGATGGCTACCTCTGGTTTCCCGGCCTGGCCCTGGCCGGATGGCTGGCCCCCGACCCCTGGAAGGAGCCAAGCCGCCACGCTTTGTTGGTGATTCTGGTGGTGGCCGCGGTGGTCACCACCATCAAGTACCTGGTGCGCCGCCGCCGGCCCCAAAGCCCCTGGGGAGGCCTGTACCGCAAAACCGACCCCCTGTCCTTCCCTTCGGGCCACGCCGCGCGGGGCGCGGCCCTGGCTGTGCTGGCCTGGAAAATGCTCCCCTGGCCCTGGCCGGTACCGGTTACCCTGTGGGCCGTGGGATTGGCCTGGTCCCGGGTGGCCATTGGCGTGCACTACCCGTTGGACGTGCTTGCCGGGTTGGGTTTGGGCGCATTGTTGGCTTTGCTCTTGGGGTGAGACGCGGCTTTCCTACACCCTCGAACGCATGGCGGTGGTTTCATGTACTTCACCCACCTCTATCTGGAAAACTTCCGTCGCTTCGTGTACTGGGAGCACACCTTCTCCCCCGGCGTGCACTTGATTGTCGGCCCCAATGCCCGGGGCAAGACCACCCTTCTGGAAGCGGGCGCGTACCTTTCCACCTTCTCCTCTTTTCTGGCCCGACAGCCCCGGGAACTGGTGAACCAGGCCCTGGCCATGCAAAATCCTTTCTTGGTGACCCGCATACGGGCCACGTTCATGCGGGAAGAGGACGGCAGGCATCGGGAAAGGCGCATCGAGGTGCGCCTGATTTTTCGCCGGGAAACCAATGGCCTGGTGCGGACCCAGAAAGAGGTGTTGGTGGACGGGGTTAAGCGCAAGACCCTGACGGAAGCCCTGGGCCTGGTGCAAACGGTGCTTTTCCTTCCCCATATGCTGCACATCGTGGACGGCGCGCCCGAGTTGCGCCGCCGTTACCTGAATTTCAGCATTGCGCCGGGGCATCCCGAATACGCTCGCGCCCTTTCCGAGTACACCAAGGCCCTGCAACAGCGCAACGCGCTGCTCAAGCAGTGGTGGGAACGGCGAGGCGACCCCCAGGTCATGCTTCCCTGGGAGAAAAAACTGGCCGAGCACGGCGCGACCATCATGTGGACCCGGCACCAGGTGTTGCAACGGTGGAATTTCCTCGCGGACGAGCAGGGATGGAACCGACTGGGCGACGGCGAAGTGTTGCGATTGGTGTACCGCCCGGCTTTGGGCCACGAAGCGGACGAGGAAGTTCCCATGCTTCTGCCCTTTTACCAGCCCGAACCCGACTTCCCCAAGAGCCTTCCGGCTCTTCAGGACCTGCTCTTCCAGCGGTTGCAGGAGCGTCGTCCCTTGGATTTGCGACGGGGGCATACCACCCTGGGGCCGCATCGGGACGATTTCCGGTTTTTGGTCAGTGGGTTGGACCTGGCCGTTTACGGTTCTCGGGGGCAGATGCGCAGCGCGCTCCTCATGCTCAAACTGGTGGAGGCCGCGTGGTACTACGAAACCAGCGGGGTGCGGCCCGTGATTTTGCTGGACGAGGTGCTGGCCGAACTGGACCGGGAACGCCGGGAGCGGGTGATGGCCGCCTTTCAGGGTTTTGGGGAGCAGTTGTGGGCTACCACCACCGAACCGGATTTGTTCCCGGAGGCCGTGGTCCCCAGGCTGCACGTGTGGGCCTTGCAAGATACCGGCCTGGTGAGCGTGTGAAAACCCTATGACAATCCGGGATACCGGTTGACGCAATCCACGGAAGAGGAAGGAACGCCATGACCCACGACGCCCTTTGGTCCCGTTTCGTGCCGTCCCGGGGCTGGCAGCCCCGGCTGGAAGGGGTACGGCCGCTGGCCGTGGTGCGAGGCAGTGGCGATTTGGGCAGCGGTGTGGTGGCCCGACTGTTCCGCGCCGGGCTGCCCGTGGTGGTGCTGGAACGGGAGCACCCCCTGGCCGTGCGCCGGGCCGTGGCCTTTTCCGAGACGGTGTTGCGAGGGGTGCATCGGGTGGAAGAGATGGTCGCGCGGCGAGTGGCCACCCCGGAGGAGGCCCTGGAGATGCTTTCGGGAGGGGAAATCCCCGTGCTGGTGGACCCCGAAGCCCGCAGTGTGGCGACCCTGCGCCCCGCGGTGCTGGTGGACGCGCGTATGCTCAAAAAACCGGGCTTGCGGCAGCGGGACCTGGCCCCCCTGACCTTTGGGTTGGGGCCAGGCTTCGTGGCCGGGGAGGACGTGCACGCGGTGGTGGAAACCAACCGGGGCCACCTGCTGGGGCGGGTATACTGGCAGGGTTCGGCCCTGGACGACACCGGCATCCCCGAACGGGTGCTGGACTATCGGGAAGAGCGGGTGCTGCGTGCCCCCGCGGACGGCATCCTGGAAGCCCTGGTGGACATCGGCCAGGTGGTGGAGACCGGCACGGTGCTGGCCCGGGTGGCCGGTCGAGAGGTGCGGGCGCCCTTCCGCGGCGCGGTGCGGGGCCTGCTGCCTTCGGGCACCCCCGTGACCCAGGGGTTGAAAATCGGCGACCTGGACCCCCGGGCCGACCCTGCCTACTGTTTCCTGATTTCCGACAAAGCCCTGGCCATCGGGGGCGGGGTGCTGGAGGCGGTGTTGCGGTTCCCCGTCATGCGCTCCTTGTTCCTGGGGTGGCCTCGTTAGCCCTTTCCGGTGAGCGGAACCCTGATGCCGGGTGGGCAGACAAGACTTCCCCCAAACGTCGGATTCGCACTTTGACCCACCAAAGGAGGGCGTGTTTCCCGTATACTTGGACATGAAAGCGCTCATCACTGAGCACTGGTTACTGACCACTGCCTAAGGAGGCGTTATTCATGGCGTATTTCCCCGAAGACCCGGATTTGTTTCCTGTCTCCCCACGGCGAAGCCAGCCCTCTCGAAAGCCCCCGGTTTCCAGGAAAGATGCGCCGGCGAAGAAGAAGCCCCAGGGCAAACCGAAACGACGCGGTGGCAAACGCCCCCGAAAGGGAAAGCGGGTTCCCCTTTGGGCCTGGGTTCTGGTAATTCTGGCCTGGGTAGCGGCCATGGCCGGCGTGGTGTACGTATGGCAACAGGTGCAGGCTGGCCGCTTTTTGACCGCCCCCGCACCGCCGGCCATGGGCACGGAGACGCCCACGGTCGCATCTGGGGTGCCCGCGACGTCGCCTGCTCCGACCGAGGAGCGCGAGGCTGTGGTGACTTCGGCGGCCTCGCCTTCGCCTACCTCTGCCATCACCTGGACCCCGACCAGTCCGAGCGCGACCGCGGAGGCCCCACCTGCATCCCCGGAGACAACCACGCCCGTGGCCACGCCCAAACCCGTGACGCCCACGGCAACGCCCTCGCCGTTGCCCTCTCCGACGCCCACCTGGACGCCATCGCCCGAGCCAAGCCCGGAGCCTACGGAAGAGGGGGAGACCACGCCACCCCCTGGTGACGGCGAGGCGGGCCTGCCGCCGGAAACGGACATGGCGTTGCTGGTACCCCTGTTCGTAGAGCCGGCCTTGAAGCCGCAAATGTGGGATGCCGTGGCCGCGGCACGGCAGCAAGTCGAAGTGGTTGCGGTGATTTACCCTCAAGGGGGGCCCGGTGCCGCGGTTGCGACGGAATACCGAGAACGGGTGCAGGCTCTGCGGGATGCGGGTGTGGTGGTGTTGGGTTACGTTCCCACCGACCAGGGCCGCCGCTCCTCCGAGGCCATTCGCTCCGACATCAACCTGTACGACGCCTTTTACCCTGTGCAGGGAGTCTTCCTGGGCCAAATGCCTGGCGATGGCGAATCCCTAGGCCGTTTCTCCGCCCTGTACCAGTACGCGCGAGCCTTTTTCCCCCAGGGCTTGATTTTCTTCCACTTCACGGAAATGCCCGACGCCACGTACTTCTCCGTGGAAGGGGCTTCCTTCGTGGTCTTCGACGGAGCCTTTGCCGACTGGGAAACCTTTACGATGCCCGAAGGCATTAACCGGGAGGTCGTGGGCTTGTGGGTGCATTCCGTGCCCGACGCGGTAGCCATGCGGTCCGTGGTTAACCAGGTTCGCGAGGGGGATTGGGCGCGTTATCTCTACCTGACCCACGATACGCCGCCCGACCCCTGGGATGAACTGCCCGTCTTTTGGGAAGCCCTGGTCAACATCCTGGCGCCGTGAAAGCGCGGTCGGGTTTCGAAGGGAAAGATGCCATGACGGCGGTGGGAATCTTTGGCCTGCCCGCTTCGGGCAAAAGCACGCTGTTTCGCTTAGTGACCGAAGGCAAAGAGGGAGCAGTGACCCACGAAGGGCCGCTGACCCTGGCGACGGCCGTGGTGCCCCTGCCCGACCCCCGGCTGGATGCCCTGCACCGCCTGGTGCAATCCCGGCGCAAGGTGCCGGCTTCCCTCACCTTCGTGGACATCGGCGGTTATGCGCAAGCCCGCCCGGGGCGCTTCCTGGGACCGTTGCGCAATGTGCTGGGTCGTATGGACGTACTGGTCCAGGTGGTGCGGGCCTTCGACCATCCCCAGGTGCCGCATCCCTTGGGTTCGGTGGATCCGGCCCGGGACCTGGCCAATATGGAGGCCGAGTTCCTCCTGGGCGATTTGGAAACGGTGGAGCGCCGCCTGGCGCGTTTGACCGAGGAGCGGCAAAAAGGCGCGCGTCCCCGGGAGGAAATCGAACGGGAGCAGGAACTGTTCGTGCGCCTTCAGCGGGCGATGCAGGAAGAGCGGCCCCTGCGGGCCCTGGACCTTTCGCCCGAGGAACGCGCGTTGCTCCAGGGTTTCACCCTGCTCAGCCTGAAACCCATGCTGGTGGTGGTCAACCTGGGGGATGAGGATGAACCCCCGAATTTGCCTTTGCCGCCGGGGGTGGTCCGCCTGGACGCGCCCCTGGCCCTGGAGTGGGAACTGGCGCAACTTTCCCCGGACGAGGCGCTCGAAATGCGGGCGGCCTACGGCTTGCCGCCCCGGGCCTTTCGGGAGGCTTTGCTGGAGGCTTTGCGGGGGATACTGGACGTGGTGGTGTTCTACACCATGAACGAACGGGAGACCCGGGCCTGGTTGCTACCGCGGGGCAGCACCGCGGTGGAGGCCGCGGGTTTGATTCATACCGACATGGCTCGCGGTTTCATCCGGGCGGAGGTGATGCCCGCGGCGGCTTTCCTTCAGGCTCAGGGCGACCGGGCCGTGGTGCGCAGCCAGGGAGCCTGGCACCTGGAAGGTCGGGATTACATCGTCCAGGACGGCGACATCCTGTACATTCGTTTTCAAAAGGGGTGAAAAAGCCCTACACGTTTTTGAGGCCTGCTTGTCGACTTGTCCGGCTTTGAATATCGATGTATTCTTGAAAGGGAGGAGCACGGGCATTTCCCCAAGAACCAACCAAAGTATGGAGGCGCGTATGCATGAAGTGACCCAAATTGCCCTGGATGAGAAAGGAAACCTTCTTCTTCCTCCCCCTTTGCATGAACGTTTACGCTTGGAGCCGGGAATGATTTTGGTGGTTGAAGAAGGCGAAAGTGGGGGCCTTCGGCTACGCGTTCCACGGGAGTCAACGGTATGGATAGAAAAAGAGGGGTTTTTGGTAGCCAGCGTGACGAGTCTTGGCGACTTGGCGCATCATATACGCCGCGAGCGTGAACGACGGGTTTCCACACTTTTGCACCGAATTGGGATTGGGCTATGAAAGTGCTGTTGGATACGTCTGTCTTGATTGCCGCGATGGTGGAAGCCCATCCGGTGACGCGTTGATTTTGCGCGCAGGGAAAAAGCACAAGTTGACCTGGTGGTGACGTTCAACGATAAGGATTTCCAGAGGGTTTATCCCAAACTCGCTGATAAGATTGTCGTACCGTAGTTTCCCTGAATTACCTGGGCGAGCAAGCCAATGGATGTCAAGGTATTGCGTCCTCGACCTCGGAAGGCCGTGGCCGCGTTGAAGCCCGTGGTGCACGGCGGCACCAATCTGGCCCAGTGGGGCGAAATGGGCCTGGAAGCGGCCCGGGTGCTGGACTTCAGCGCGAACATCAACCCTTTCGGTCCGCCACCGGGGGTGTATCGGGCCTTGCAGGAAACGCCCATCGACCTCCTCCCCGACCCGGAAGGCTGGCCCGTGGTGCGCCTGCTGGCCCGCAGGTTGGGGCTTCCTGCGGAGTACATCATCCTGGGGAACGGCAGTGCGGAACTCATGCAACTCATGGCCCTGGCCTACATCGAAGAAGGCGACCGGGTGCTGATTTTCGGCCCGGCCTTTGGGGAATACCGGCGCATCTCCCGCATGATGGGTGCGGAGGTGGCTCAGTGGGCGGCCCGGGAAGCAGACCTGTTCCAGCCCCGGCCCGAGGAGATGGTCCGAATGCTGGAGCGGGTCCGCCCCAAGGTGGTCTTCTTGTGCCATCCCAACAATCCCACGGGTACGGCTTACCCTATGGATTGGCTGGCCCGCCAGTTGGAACGTTTCCCCGAAACCCTGTTCGTGGTGGACGAAGCCTATCAGCCCTTCACCCTGGGCCAGGCCACCTCGGCCCTGAACTTGCGGGCCCCCAACCTTTTGGTGCTGCGCACCCTGACCAAGGACCACGCGCTGGCCGGGTTGCGCATTGGGTACGCGGTGGCCGACCCGGAATTGCTCCGCCCCTTGCGGGTGGTCCGGCCCCCGTGGAACGTGAACGTCCTGGCCCAGGCCGCGGCGGTGGCCGCGTTGCAGGACCAAGCCCACGTGCAGCGCACCCTGACCCAACTGCGCCAGGTGACCCGGGAGTTTCGCCAGGCCTTGCTGGATTTGGGCTTCTTCGTGCTGCCGTCGGTGGCTCATTTCTTCTTGGTGAAAGTGGGGGATGCTGCGGGGCTGCGGGATTTCCTCCTGCGCCATTACCGGGTCCAGGTGCGGGATTGCACGTCCTTCGGTTTGCCGGCCTACATCCGGGTGGCCACCCTCAAACCCGAGGAAAACGCGGTCCTTTTGGAAGGCCTGCGAGCCTGGCTGCGCCAATGAAAAAGGCACGGCCCTTCAAACCGTGCCCTTCACCCTCACCCGCCGACCGCCGCCTGCTCACGGCCAACGGCCACCGGCTACCGGCCAACGCTAATGGCGAACGGCCAACGGCTAACTGCTTTCACACCACCTCCGCATACGCCCACTTCTTCCACAGGTCTTCGGGCAACGTGTGGGCCAGTTCCTCGGCCCGCTGGAAGCGCCCCGTGACGGGGAAGACCTCCCGGTTGAGGTGCAAAAGAGAGGTGGGTACCAGACGCCACTGCTTGATTTCTTCATCGTCCTTGAGGACTTCGTGCGGGGGACCATCGGCTTGAATTTGACCGTCTCGCACCACCACAACCCGATTGGCATAGGCCACGGCCAGGTCGATGTCGTGGGTGATGAACACCACGGCCTCGAAGTAGGGCAGGCGAAGCAATTCGTCCATGAAGGTCATGTAATGCCAGTAATCCTGGCCCGCGGTGGGTTCGTCCAGGAGCAGTACCCGGGACCCCATGGCCGCGACCGAAGCGATGCCCACCCGACGCTGCTGGCCGAAACTGAGGGAGAGGGGCGGGTCGTCGGCGTAGGCTTCCAGGTCCATCATGCGCAGGGCCTCCTGCACCCGGCGCTGGACCTCGTCGGGGGACAATCCCAGGTTGGTGGGGCCAAAGGCTACCTCTTCTTTTACGGAGCGGGCGAAGAGCATGTAACGGGGGTTTTGGAACACATAGCCCACCTTGCTGGCCAGTTGGGCCACCGTGGCTTCGCGCGTGTCCTGGCCGTACACCCGTACCCGGCCCCGAGTCGGGCGCAACAAGCCCAGCGCGTGTTTGACCAGGGTGGTCTTGCCCGCGCCGTTGGGCCCCAAAAGCGCAATGATGTCGCCCCGGTAGATGGTCCAGCGGATGCCCTTGAGAATCCACGGCCCTTCTTCGTCGTAGCGGAAATACACGTCCTCGAATTCCACCAGGGGTTCTTTGGGGGCACCGGGCGGTCCCACCCGGGGTTCGAAGGCTGGAGGCGCGTGTTTCCGGGCCAGGCGCAAAATCCAGGGCGCCGGCAGTTTCACCTGGCGGTAGTCCACGGCTTTGGGTAAGTCTTGCGGAGGGCCGAAGAACTTGCGTTGGCCGTCTTCGATGTAGAAGATACGGTCAGGGTGAATGCGCAGTACGTCTTCCACCCGGTGTTCGATGATGAGCACGGTGTGCCCATCGTCGGCCAGTTTACGGAACCAGGTCAGGGCCTCTTGCGCGGTGGCCGGGTCCAGATTGGCCAGGGGTTCGTCCAGGATGAGCATGTTGGGTTCCATGACCAGAATACCGGCCAGGGCCACTTTTTGCTTTTCACCGCCGGAGAGGGCAAAGGTCTCCCGATAGCGCAGGTGGGGCATGTTGAGGTAATCCAGAACCCACTCGATGCGGCGGAAGATTTCCTCCCGGGGAAAGCCCAGGTTTTCCAACCCAAAGGCGATTTCGTTTTCCACGTAGGCGCCTACGATTTGCCGTTCCGGGTCTTGCAACAGCGTGCCGACCCGTTGCGCGATGTGGGCCTTGTCCAGTTTGCCCACTTCGTCGCCCATGACGTACACCGCGCCCAGGCGCTCTCCCTGGTAACTGTGGGGGATGAGGCCGTTGATGGCCCGGGCCAGGGTGCTTTTACCGGAGCCGCTCATTCCGGCGATGAGGATGAGTTCCCCCGGGCGGGCCTCCATCAAGATGTCCTTCAGAGTCCACGTGGGGCGGCGACGGTATCGAAAGGACAGGTGTTCCACGACCAGAGGCGGGGAGCCGCCGTTGGAACCTGGAGCGCTCATGGCCCGTGACCTCCGAAATGCCCCATCCGTGCCATGCCTGGATACAGCCGTGGGGCATGCAGGATAACGGCGTTCATGGTTTTTCGATTGCAGGTATTGTAACCGAAATCTCCCGAATTTTGGGCCGTTTGTTCAAGCAATTGGCGCCACATCGGCACCCAGTCGTCGCAGGTCTTCCAAAAAAGAGGGGTACGATTCCAGGAACATATGGCCCCCGTGCACCCGCACCGGTGAGGAAGCGACCAGCCCGGCAACGGCCAGGGCCATGGCCAGGCGATGGTCGCCCGCGGCGTCCACTTCGCCCCCCTGCCAGGGGCTGCCGCCGTGAATGACGAAGCCGTCGGGCCGTTCTTCGGCCCGAATACCCAGGCGGCGGAGTTGGGCCACCAGTTGGGCGATGCGGTCGCTTTCCTTGTGGCGGAGTTCTTCGGCATCCTGTACGGTGGTGGTCCCCTGGGCCTGGGCGGCGGCAATGGCGAAGATGGGAAATTCGTCGATCATGCGAACCACCAGGTCGCCGGCGACCTGGATGCCGCGCAAATCGGGCGTGTGGTGCACCTCGATGTCTCCCCAGGGTTCCCCGGCCTGCTGGCCTCGAGGGCGGATGTGCACGCGCGCGCCCATGCGTTGCAGCGCGTCCAGCAACCCGGTGCGGGTAGGGTTGAGTTCCACACCCTCGACGACCACGTGAGAGCCGGGCACGATGAGGGCAGCCACCACCAGGAACGCGGCCGACGAGATGTCGCCCGGCACCCGCAGGCGCAGGGGTGGCAGCGCGGCACGAGGTGGGGTCATGCGCACCCAGCCTGGGCGGAACTCGATGGCGATGCCCAGGCTGCGGAACATGCGCTCCGTGTGGTCCCGGGAAGGGCCGGGTTCGTGGATTTCCACGGGTTCGGCCGCGGCCAGTCCGGCCAGCAGAATCGCGGATTTCACCTGGGCCGAGGCCACGGGCAGGGTGAAGACTCCGCCGCGCAGCGGGGTCTGCCGGTCGCGAGCCTCCAGGAGGAGGGGCGCATGGCCGTCGGTATCCCGAATGGGCACACCCATGCGTTGCAAGGGTGCCACCACCCGGCGCATGGGGCGACGCCGCAAGCCGGGGGAGCCGTCCAGCACCGCGGCCACCCCGGACGCGGCCAGTGCGCCGGCCAGCAGGCGCATGGTGGTGGCCGAGTGTTCGCAATACAGGGCCGTGTCAGGGCTTCGCCAGGCCTGGAAGCCGGGGCTTTCCACTTCCAGGGTGGTGCCCTGGAGGTGGCGTTGCGCCCCCAACGCGGCCACCGCGTCCATCATGGGCCGGGTTACTCCCGCGATCAGCAGGTTCTCGATGCGGCTTTGGCCCTGGGCCATGGCCGCCAGCAAAATGGCCCGATGGGAGATGGACTTGTCGCCCGGCGGTGCCACCCGGCCCTGCAACGGCCCGGAAGGTCGGGCTTCGATGATTGTGGACATGGGGTCTTCCTCCTGTTTTCGACCCGTGTACACCCAGGGCCTAAGTCGGGGCGTTTGTGGACGAAGGATCCGGCAAAGGCAAAGCAGGAATCAGGTTGCGCCTCAAGATGAAACTCGCGGTCAGGAGACCGCCCATCAACGCACCGGTGACGCCCGCGGTGGCCACGTCGGCCCCGGTAAGGAACAGGTTGGGGATGGGCGTCTGGGGGTGGAGCATGGGTTCCCGAAATCGAGCCGGGGAGTGGTTCAGGCCGTAAATGGCGCCACGGGGATGACCGGTGAAATAGGTGGTGGTGAGGGGCGTCGAAAGTTCGGCATGAACCACATGCCCTTGGACCTGGGGAACCGTTTGGTAAAGCACATCCAGCAGGCGTTGCGTGAATCGGTCCTTGAGGGTTTCGTATGCTTTGCCCCGGTGCTTCCAGGGACGGTCGGCCCAGGGGGCAAACCATTCCCAGCGGGCCGGTACGATGATTTGCAGTGTGGCCCGGCCCGGGTGCCGTCGGGGGAAGTCAGGGTCGCGCGCGGAGCCGAAGGAAATGAACACCATGGGAAAGGGGGCGTCTGGGTTGGCCAGATAGCGCTCCAGGGCGGCGTCTTGATCCGGTTCAGGGTACAGCCAGTAGTTGTACTTGGGCAGGCCCAAATCGGCATCGGAACGATGGAGACCTACGTACAGGTTGAGATGAGCGAAGGACAGCCCAATCCGTTCCACGACCCGTTGGGCCCTGGCTCGTATGGGGTGCTGGGGCGGGAGCAATTTGAGGAAAGTGGAAGCAAAACCGGCATTGCTGACCACGTACCGCGCCCGAATTTCGTGTCCGTTGGTCAGCCGTACCCCGACCGCCCGCCCCTTCGCGTCCAGAAGGATGCGTTGCACTTCCGCCCGGGTTACCACCGCGCAGCCCAAGGAGGCCAGCGTCTGTACGGCGCCTGCGGCCAGGGTGGAGGCGCCACCCACCGGGTAGGCCGCGCCGTCCCAGTAATGATGGGCCAAAAGGGCTTGCATGGCGAAACTGGATCGCCGGGGCGGCAGACCGTAGTCGCCGTATTGCCCGGTGAGCACTGCTCGCAAGGTGGCATCGCCAATGAGCGGCTCCAGTACCTGGGCCGTGGTGCGGTCCGCATAGCGGTAGAAGGGCCGCAGGGCCGCCCATGACAGGCTTCGGCTCAGCCAGCGGGGCAATGCCTTGAAGGCGAAAAAGCGCCGTGCATGGCGCACGGTGGTGCGAACGGCCTCCATGTATCGCTCCAGGCCCTCCTTTTCGTGGGGAAAATGGCGTAGCAAATTCGCCCGCCAGGCCTCCCGCCCGGCCGGAAAATCGACCGCCACATCCCCAACGACGATGCGGTCGTATACCGATCCCAGGGAGGCCCAGCGCACCCTTCCCCCGGTGACCACGTGGAAAAGTCGGGCTGCCAGCGTGTTCGGGCGCAGCACGTTGCCGATGTAATGCACGCCCACATCCCATTCGAAACCTTTTCGCGTGAACACATGGGTAAATCCGCCCGCCGTGTCGTGCCGTTCCAGCACCAGCACTTTGAATCCCCCATACCGGGCCAGGAGCACCGCCGCGCCCAGCCCGCCAATGCCCGAGCCGATGACCACGATATCGTAACCTTCCCAATCACGATGACGGGAATAAGGAGTGCCAATCTTCACGTCGTTGCCTCGCTATCGTCGTTCTCTCCTAAACTGCATCCGAGACAAAGGCCGCTACCAGGGAATGGTCGTCAGCCTTCTTATCGGGGCGTGCGCATCGTCTTCCCGTTTCCCCAGCCCACGCCCGGGAATAGCGGCCGATGCCAGGAGTGGTCCTCATCATTCTTACGGGGAACATGCGTATCGCCTTCCCGTTTCCCCGACCCATCCCCGGGAACAAGGGCCGGTTCCAGGGCGTGGTGGCCGGTCTGCTTATCGGGGAGGGGCGCCAGCCCCTCCCTCAACCCCTCACCCTGGAACAAGGGCCGGTTC
>JALWJZ010000009.1 GCA_026996855.1 Anaerolineales bacterium | reverse complement strand
CATCTGTTTCCATGGGATATGCTTGATCATGGCGAGCCTCCTGGTATGGGATTGTGGGCTTTTTAATCTACCCTGGAGGCTCGCTTTCCTTTCTCCGACTTGTCCAAACTCTTGTCCATACCCCAGCAATTGGAACGGGCGATTCGGCAGGCCCTGGAAGGGGAGTAAGCCGGTTCGTTTTTTCCCTAACGAAAAGGGCAGCGGTGGTGAAACCGCTGCCCCTTTTTTGCTTTTAGGAAGAAGCCTGGCCCCGTAGATAAGCATCGTAGGCCTGGGCTTCGGCACGGCCCTTTTCCAAATCCACCGGAATGAGCAGCAGGATGCCGCCGACGAAAAAGACCACCAGGGCCAGGATGGCGATGCGGGCCTGGTCAAAAACGTCGATAAGGTAGCCGAAGAGGAAGGGGCCGGCAATGCCGGCGAATTTGGCGCTGACGCTGAAGAAACTGTAGAACTCCGCGGTCAGGCTTTCGGGGATGAGCCGTCCGAACAGGGAGCGGCTGAGGGCCTGGCTTCCCCCCTGAACCGTGGCCACGGCCATGCCCAGGGCCCAGAAGTGCCACGGTTTGCTCATGAAATACCCACCGATGGAAATCAACACGTAGCCGAAGAGGGCCAGGTAGAGGCCCCGTTTCACCCCGATGCGGTTGGCCAGTTTCCCGAAAAGGACGGCAAAGGGGATGCCCACGAACTGCACCAACAACAGCGTGCCGATGAGGTGGGTCTGGCCGATGCCGATTTCCGAGCCGTAAATGGTGGCCATTTTGATGATGGTGCCGATGCCGTCGGTGTAGAGCCAGAAGGCCAGCAAGAATTTCAGGGCCTCCCGAAAGCGGCGCAGGTTGCGGAAGGTGTGCCACAACTGGCGGAAGCCCAGCACCACGGGGTTACCCTCGGCCTGTTTCTTGGCCGGGGGCGGCTCCGGTACCCACTTCCACAGGGGGATGGTGAAGACCAGCCACCACACCGCCACGCTGACGAAGGCCAGGCGGGTCATCAGGCCCTGCATCTCCTTGGGGGCCAGCATAATCATGGCCAGGTTGATGGCCAGGAGCAGGCCGCCGCCCAGGTAGCCCATGGCATAACCCAGGCCGGAAATCACGTCCATTTCCTTGGGGTTGCGGGCAATGTGGGGCAGGAGGGCATCGTAGAACACGTTGGCCGCGGCGAACCCTACGTTCCCCAAAATGTAAAACAGCGAGGCCTTGAGCCAGTCGCCGGTTTGCACGAAATACAGCAGCGCGGTGCCCGTGATGCCCAGCAAGGCGAAAAGGGTGAGGAAGGTCTTCTTGCGGGCCTTCAAATCCGCGATGGCGCCCAGAACCGGTGTGAGGAAGGCCACCAATGCCAGGGCGATGCCCGCGGTGTAGGCCCAATAGGCCACGCCTTTGGTGGAAGGCAGGGTGGCCGCGGCCACCTTGTGGTAGTACACCGGCAGAATGGCGGCCATGATGGTGGTGGCAAAGGCCGAATTGGCCCAATCGTACATGGTCCAGCCGAACACCGTTTTGTCTTGGAGCAACTCGCGCACCGAACGCACCCGGTCTTCCAGGGTCATGGTCCTTGCCTCCTTGTGGGTGGAAAATGCCCGAACGGACAGAACGGCCTTTGGGATGGCGGGAACACCACCAACCGGGCAATGCTCCTCGTGTTTTCTGCGAGCCGGGTCACTTCTTGCGGGTAAGCGCTGACGCCTTCCTCCACCACGCCGTGGTCCCCGGCCATAACCAGCACCAGGGGCTTCTCACAGGCAGGGGGCACCCGGCCCTGCACGGCCGCCAGGTGGGCCACCAGGGTTTCCAGGCGTCCCAGGCTTCCTCGAGGTTTGAGCAGGGCATCCCAGCGGGCCAGCGCCTGCTGGCGGGCCTGTTCGTCGGGTTGGGGCAGGACGGCAGGAAGCCACCGGAGCACAGGGTCCAACTGGGTCATGGCTTCGTAGCACGTGTTGAGCGGGTTTTTGCCTTCCTGCCTACCAGGTTGGCGGTCGGCGTTCCTGGTGCGCCAGAATGAGCATACCGGCCAGGATGAGTTTCAAAGCGTCACCGGGGAGGAAGGGAAGCAACCCCAGGGCCAGCACTTTTTCCATCCCCACAAAGGCCGCCAGCCAGGGAAGGCCAAAGAGGTAAATGACCGCGTTCCCTGCCACCAGGGCCAGCCATACCCGCCAGGGCAGGTGGATGGCTTTCATGCGCAGAAGCAGGGAAACGGTCCAGGCCGCGGCGATGAAGCCCAGGATGTACCCGCCGGTAAGGCCGAAGATGTGGCTCCACCCCGCGCCCCATCCGGTGAAGACGGGCAGGCCCGCGGCGCCCAACACCGCGTACAAGAGCAGGGCCATGCCGGCGTCGCCGGGCGCGAGCCAGGCCCCCACCAGGAGCACGCCCAGGGTCTGGCCGGTGACCGGCACGGGCGTGAAGGGCAGAGGAACCCGCGTTTGGGCCAGGGCCGCGACGAAGAGGGCCGCGGTCAGCCAGCGCACCACGCGCAACTGCCATACCACTTGCAAGCGTTCCGCGAGGGCATCGGTTCGAAAGTGCTGCATGGTCGGCACTCCTCAGGGGGAATGAAATGGGAATGACACCATGATAACCCAATGTTCTCCACTGTCCACTGCCCACTGCCCACTGCTCACTGCCCACTGTCCACTGCTCACTGTCCACCTACCAGGGAAGTTCCTTCCCCTCCCAGGTGAGGAAGCGACCGGTATCCCGCAGGGTCACGGTGCTCAACACTCGCAGAATGCCCCGGGCCGAATCTTCGGGCCGCAGCGGGGCTTCCGGCCCGCCCATGCGGGTGCGCACCCAGCCGGGGTGCATGAGCACCACGGGAATGCCCAAGGGCCGGAGTTCCGCGGCCAGCACCTTGCTCATCATGTTCAACGCGGCCTTGCTTCCCCGGTAACTGTAGTATCCCGTGCCTTCGGTGAGGGAGATGGACCCCATGATCGAGGTCATCTGGCAAATCAAAGGCTGCTTGCTCCCCCGGAGCAGGGGCAGGAAGCGCTGCACCACCCGGAAGGGGCCAAAGGTGTTCACGTCGAAGGCGTAGGCCATTTTGTCGAAGTCCAGGGTGGCCAGGGTTTCGCCTTCGATGAGCACGCCCGCGTTGTTGATGAGCCAGTCCAAAGCAGGGGTCATCCGGGCGATAATTTGAAAGGCCCGCTGGATGCTGGCGGCGTCCGTTACGTCCAGGCTCACCATGTGCACCTGTTCGGGATAACGGTGGGCCAGGCTGCGCAACTCCGTGGCCCCTTCGGGGTCCCGGCAGGTGGCAAAGACCACATCACCTTGCGCGGCCAGTTGATGCACCAGGGCCAGCCCAATGCCGCGATTGCTTCCGGTGACGAGTACGGTGCGCATGGGTTCGTCCTCCTGCTGGTGAGGTTGCCGAAGGGCCTTTATTCGATATCCAGTATAACCCAGTCGCCTTGGCCGGGCGGGGTCTGGTACAGGGCAACGATGACGTCGGAGAAGGCATCCCCGACTTGGGCGCGGCGCACTTTCAGGGTGGGGGTGAGCAGGCCGTCTTCCATGCTCAGGGTTCTGGGTAGCAGGGCCACCCGGCGAATGCGCATCCATCGGGGCCAGGCCGCGTTGGTTGTCTGCACCGTGCGGCGGAATTCTTCCTGAATCACCGGCTCCCGTAGCAAATCCAGCAGAGGTCGGTTGGCGTTCAACCCCGCCTTTTCGACAAACAGGCGCACCCCTTCTTCGTTGGCGAAGATGAGGGCCGCGGTGAACTTGCGCCCTTCGCCCACCACCATGGCCTGGTCCACCAGAGGCGAACGGCGCAGGTGGTCTTCCAGAGGCTGCGGGGCCACGTACTTGCCCGTAGAGAGTTTGAACAGGTGCTTTTTGCGGTCGGTGATGCGCAGGTAGCAATCTTCGTCCAGTTCGCCGATGTCGCCGGTGTGGAACCAGCCTTCCTCGTCCATGACTTCGCGCGTGGCCTCGGGGTTCTTATAGTAGCCTTTCATCACATGGGGGCCACGGGTGAGGATTTCCCCGTCTTCCGCGATGGCCACTTCCACCCCGGGGATGGGCTGGCCCGCGGTGCCGGGCTTGGCCCGCCCGTAGCGGTTCACGGTGATGACCGGGCTGGTTTCGGTGAGGCCGTAGCCTTCCAGGAAGTAAATCCCGGCCGCGGCGAAGAAGTGGGCCAGTTGCGCACGCAGGGCCGCGCCGCCGGAAACCGCATACTTGAGCCGCCCGCCCAGGATTTCCCGCCATTTGCTGTACACCAGTCGGTCCAGCAGGCGGTGCTCCAGGGCCTTGAGACCCGTGGGTGGGCTGGTCCACTCGTATGCCTGGGCAAAGGCCACGGCCCGGCGCAGCAGCGCACCTTTCAGGCCCTTGAGGGTGGCAGCCCGCTCCAGGATGCGCTCGTAGATGCGTTCCACCAGGCGGGGCACGGTGATGAACACCGTAGGGCGCACCTCTTGAGCGTCTTCCACCAGGCGCTTGGGTTCGGTGAAGTACACCGCGGCCCCGCGATACATGTAGCCGTACTGCATCATGCGGGCGAAAATGTGCGTCAGGGGGAGGAAGGACAGGGCCACCTCCTGGCCCGGGAGGAAATGCTCTTCGAAGACGCTGAACGCGGCGATTACGTTGGAGGTGATGTTCTGGTGGGTGAGCATCACCCCTTTGGGAAGGCCGGTGGTTCCCGAAGTGTAAAGGATGGTGAGCAGGTCCTCGGGCCGGATGGCCTTTTTCATCCCGACCACCAGGTTCGGCTCCTTTGCCAGTCGTTGGCGCCCCTGTTCGATGAGTTCGTCCAGAGTCAAAGGCTCGATGTGGGAGGGAATGCGGCTTTTGAGGGCCTCCCAGTGACCGGGAGGCCGAGCCACCACCAGATAACGCAGGGTAGGCAGTTCGTCCAGCAGGGGGAACAGGCGTTCCAGCAGGGTCTCGTCGCCCACCACCAGGGCCTTGGCTTCTGCGTGTTGGAGGGTGAAGACGATTAATTCCGGCGCATAGGTCAAATAGATGGGCACGTCCACCAGGCGGGCCAGGATGCTGCCCATGTCCACGCGCACGAAATCCGCGTTGCTGTGCATGAACAGCGCCACCCGTTCTCCCGGGGCCATGCCCAGTTCCACCCAGCCCGCGGCCTGGGCCTCGGCCTCGTCGCGGAAGTCGTGGTGGGAATAACGTACCCACTCGCCGTTGACGCGTTGGTTCAAGAAACGAGGGTTGGGGTTCTTCTCGCAGGCTTCGTCCAGCAGGTCGGGGATGGTCTTCCCCAATTCGACGCGGCCCTCTCCGGGCGGACAGGTACAAATGCGCATGATCCCAGCCTCCTGGAAATGGGTGAAAGTACGCTACCTGCCTGGGAAAAGGCCTTGTGGCCTTCCTCCCCAGGCCGTTTCGGATTTTTCGCGCCCCTTGATGGTCGAAGGGCACGATGGGACGATGTTCCCGGGAAGGGGGTGTTTCGATGCCGTTTGGATAACGACTCTGCGGTACCAGGCTTGCCCGTCGGCGGCTGCTCAGTGCAAAAGCGGGCTGCAGGGCCGTGGGCCGGGATCGGCTACACCACCCTGGGCCACCCCGGGCCGCCCAGGCGCACTTCCGCGGGGTCCTTGGGCCAGCGCCCGGGGATGGCGGTGCCACACTTGGGACAGGTTCCTTCGCCGGTGATGTTGTATTGCAGGATGACGTACCCTACCCGTTCGATGAGCAGGGTGTTGCACTTGGGGCACCAGGTGTTCTCGAAGGGGCCCACCCGGCCCGGCAGGTTGCCGGCGTAGACGAAGTGCAACCCCTCTTCCCGACCGATTTCCGCGGCGCGAATCAAGGTGCGCACCGAAGTGGGTGGCGGGTCGGTCATTTTGTAGTCGGGGTGGAACGCGGTGACGTGCCAGGGAATGTCGGGGGATACCGAAGCGATGAACCGGGCGGCTTCCCGCAGTTCCCCTTCGCTGTCGTTGAAGCCCGGTACGACGAGGGTCACCACTTCCACCCAAAAGCCCATTTCGTAGGTCATGCGGATGGTGTCCAGCACGTGTTGCAACACGCCGCCCAGTTGCCGGTAGTGCTTGTCGTTCATGGTCTTCAGGTCGATTTTGTACAAATCGGTGACGGGGCGCAGGTATTCCAGCACCTCGCGGGTGGCGTTGCCGTTGGAAACGTAGCCGGTGGCCAGGCCGCGTTCCTTGGCCAGGTGGAAGATGGCCTTGGCCCATTCGCTGGTGATGAGGGGTTCGTTGTAGGAGGAGATGACGCTGCGCGCGCGGTGGCGCAACGCCATGTCCACCAGTTCTTCCGGAGTCACGTCTCGAATCAGGCCGATGGCCAGGTCGCTGGCCGGGTCCCGCAAAGCCTGGGAGGTCAGCCAGTTCTGGCAGTAGGGGCAGTGGTAGTCACAGCCCAACATACCGAAGGTGAGGGCGTCGGAGCCGGGGTAGGCGTGGAAGAAGGGTTTCTTTTCGATGGGGTCCACTTGAAGCGCAGCCACATAGCCCCAGGGTACGTACAACACCCCATCTCGGTTGAAACGCACCTGGCAAATGCCCCGCCGCCCCGGTCGGATGAGGCACCGATGGCCGCAGGCGTAACACCGCACCTTGTTGTCTTCGAGCCGTTGGTAGAGCTCCCCCGGTCGGGTACGGGCGTCCAGCACCTCGGCCAGGGAGGGGGAAGGGGTGGTCGCGCTTCGGGTTGTGGTCATACGCCCCTCCTCGGGTTTTGGCTCGGTGGTTCATCGGTGGGGATGGTGATGGGGAACAGCAGACCATGTCCCACGGAGTGCTACGCAGTCTTCCCACCCATTGCCCTGGGTCGGATTTCTGAAGGGCCCAAGCCAACTGCATCCGTCTCTTTTGACTATACCTGGTTGGAGGCGGCGGGGCAAGATGCGCACGGGCCCAGCCGAAGCAAAACCTTGACTTTCGCCCCGGCACCTTCTACAATGGCCTCGGTGCGAGGCGCAGTTGGTTGCGCCCGAGCGGGATTATTTCGCACGTCGAATTCTGCCGTGGGAGGAAGACCATGCCCCCTGTTCCCAAGAAGAAACTGCCCCGTTCCTATACCCGCAGCCGTCGGGCCCAGTGGAAGTTGCGGGGTCCCAAGTTGGTGAACTGCCCCAATTGCGGCGAACCCCGGCTTCCTCATCAGGTATGTCCCAATTGCGGCTATTACAAGGGCCGGCAGGTGGTGGAGACCCGCTCGTAAGGTAGGCGTCGCGTCTTTCGTTATCTTTTGGAGTGCGGTGCCTGGGCACCGCACTCCAAAAGCAAGGGCGCACGGCCGTGCGCCCCTACCACCCATCCGCAAATTCGCCCATCCGCAAATTCGCTCATTCGCTCATTCGCACCAAGGTGCCGCACTCCAAATCCGCTCATCCGCCTCCTGGGCGTAGCACGCTGCGCCCCTACCCACTACTACCCGCAAACCCGCCCACCCGCCTTCCCGCCTTATCGCTTTACCGCC
>JALWJZ010000008.1 GCA_026996855.1 Anaerolineales bacterium | reverse complement strand
GACCAGAACGCGAAAGCACCCGAATGCGGGCGGGTGGGCCAGAGGGGAATGGTGGTGCTGCCTTGCAGCGAAAGTTCCACGGTGCCCGAGCATTGCAACAGGTACACATCCATGCCAAAGGGCATGACCGTGTCCTCCCACTGGCCCGTGCAGTCGGAGATGGGTTCGGCCTGAGCCGTACGGACCGGGCGATACGTTCGGTAGCCGTAACGGCCCTCGTTGGCTTTGGGTTCGTTTACCGTATTGGCCACCAGCCAATCCAGGAAGACTTCCTCGAACGAAGTGTCCGGGGCGTGCTCGTCCAACACGGCCTGGACCCCGTCCCAGCCGTTGGCGTCGTGGGTGATGAGGTCCTTCAAGGCCCGGTCGCCGAAGCGTTCCCAGAAATAGAGCAGGAACAGGAAAGACGCGCCATAGTGGGGCAGGGTCGAGGTTTGTTGCGGGTCGGGCCAGGTGTTGAGTTGCAGGTCGGTTACCGACAGGTACAGCACGTCCGCGCCGTTGGGGGTGTACCCGGCCAGGTGGGTGGCCAGTTCCGAGGCGCCTTCGTTTATCCAGGCGGCTTCGTTGCGGTCCTGGTGCCAGTGAATCATGTGCTGGAATTCGTGGGCCAGCAGGCTGCGGGTCCATTGCTCCCGCAAGGACGCACTGGATGCAGAGAACACGAACATCTCGTGTTGGTTGGAATAAGGATGCACCGCGCGCGGCCAGGCATCCACCGAGGAAAAGTACCCGGCCACGCCGCCGCCCAACTGTTTTACGTACAAAATGTACAGATGCGGGTCGCCGTCAATGCCGGGCGTGGGTTCGGAGCCAAAGTGTTTCCGAACGGTGGGATAGATGTGGTTTTCGAATTCCTCCATAAGCGCCACGACGTCGGCCCGGTCGAATTTCAGTCCGGTTTCGGCCCAGAAATAGGCATGGGGAGTCACGTACACCAACTCCGCGGTGACGGTGTACACCTCATGAGTGTTGAAGTCCATGATGTAAAACTCTTGCACATCACCCTCGCGCGGCGGTTCGGCCTGAGGTGTGGGCCAGATGACCTTCTTCTTCAGCACCCGCTCCACGAAGGCTACGGGGTCGTGCAGGGGGATGGCGGTTTCCTGGAGGGTACGATACGTCACCTGAGCCAGGGGTGGGGCGTCCTTGGGCCACGGTTCGGAAGGGGCCGTGTCTTCAGGTTCCGGGGTGAAATCCGGTACGGCCGTGACTTGAACGTTGGCCCACGGCATTGCCGTTGGGGCCGCCCGTTCCCCTTGCTCCCGGTGTAATTTCAGAACCACAGGTCCTAAGCACAAGCATCCCAGGCACGAGGGCATCAGCGCCAGGAAGAAGAGGACCCAAATCCAGAGCACTTTGCGCATGGGAAAACCTCGCTATGCCTTCAGCCATCCACGCCGAATGAGGAACTTTTCGCCTTCCACCGCCCAAAAGACCACGGTGCTCAGGAGCAGCGCCACCAGCAATTCGCTCAGGCTCAAAGCCGTGGTGTGGAAAATGCGTTGCAGGAAGGGAACGAACAGCACGGCCAACTGCAACACGAAGGTCAACGTGACCGCGGCCAGCATGAAAGGATTGCTCCACAGCCCTTGAGCAAACAAGGACTCTCGCTGGCTTCGGATGGCCAGGGCGTTGCCCATTTGCGAAAGGGTGAGGACGGTAAAGGTCATGGTCTGCCAGATTTCCTGACCCCGGGGGCCGCCGAAGAAGTAGTACGCCAGGCCCACGCCCAGGGAGATCAGCCCCATGAGGATGCCGATGAAGCCCATATCCCGCACCATGGGGCGGTCGAAGATGCGGGCTTTGGGGTCGTAGGGAGGACGCTTCATCACGTCCTTTTCGCCGGGTTCCACGGTCAGGGCCAGGCCGGGCAATCCGTCGGTGACCAGGTTAATCCACAGAATCTGCAAGGGCGTCAGGGGCAGGGGCATGCCCACGAAAGGCGCCATGAGCATGACCCAGATTTCTCCGGTGTTGGAGGTCATGGTGTACTTGATGAACTTACGGATGTTGTCGTAAATGATGCGGCCTTCCTCCACCGCGGCCACGATGGTGGCGAAATTGTCGTCCAGGAGGACCATTTCCGCGGCTTCCTTGGCCACCTCGGTGCCGGTGATGCCCATGGCCACGCCGATGTCGGCCTTTTTCAGCGCGGGCGCGTCGTTCACGCCGTCGCCGGTCATGGCCACGATGTGCCCCCGGTTCTGCAAGGCCTCTACGATGTTCAGTTTGTGCTGCGGCGAAACCCGGGCGAATACGGTCACCTCTTCCACCTGTTCCTGCAGAGCCTCTTTGGGAAGGGTTTCCAGTTCATACCCGGTGAGGATGCGTCCACCGCCGTTGACCAGGCCCAATTGTCGGGCAATGCTGCGCGCGGTAATGGGGTGGTCGCCGGTTATCATCTTCACCTGGATTCCGGCCTCCCGGCAGGTGCGCACGGCTTCCAGGGCTTCCGGCCGCAGAGGGTCCTGCATACCTACCAGGCCGGCGAAAATCAGGTCGTGTTCTACCTGTTCCTCCAGGTTTTCCTCCACGGGAGGCTCGTACAGCCCGCGCAGGGCCAGGCCCAGCACCCGGATGCCTTCCGAGGCCAATTTTTCGTTTTCCTGCAAGATTTCTTCGCGGAATTCGGGCTGCATGGGTTGCACGTAACCGTCCTTCCAGATGCGGTTGCTGCGTTCCAGCAGGATGTCGGCCGCGCCCTTGGCCAGCACGATGTAAGGGGGAAGTTCGCCCACGTGGGCAAAGATGGCTTCCCACAGAGGGCGCAAATGGGGGTGTTCCTCCAGGGCAGCCTGATGCACCCGATGCACGGTGGTCATGCGTTTGCGTTCCGAGGTAAAGGGCACCTCGGCCACCCGGGGGAGGATGCGTTCCAACTCGGGTTTCAACAGACCGAACCGGGCTGCGGCCACCACCAGCGCGGCTTCCGTGGGGTCGCCCACCGCCCGATAGTCCTCTCCGTCCTTGGGGGGGAGGAGTTCCGCGTCGTTGCACAAAGCGCCGATGACCAGCATCAACACGAAGTCGGGGTCCATGCGGGAAGTTCGCTCTTGCAAGACCTGCACCGGCCCGGGGATGGGCGGTTGTTGGGTCACCTGCGCCACGTCGAACCGTTTACCGAAGCCGTCCAGAGCGATGACCGTCATGCGGTTTTCGGTGAGGGTGCCGGTTTTGTCGGAGCAGATGGTGGTCACCGAACCTAAGGTCTCCACCGCGGGCAGTTTGCGAATGAGGGCGTTGCGCCGCAACATGCGTTGCGCGCCCAGGGCCAGCGCAATGGTCACCACTGCGGGCAGGCCCTCGGGCACCGCGGCCACGGCCATGCTGATGGCGGTGATGAAAAGCAGCCGCGGGTCTTCCCCCCGCAGCAGGCCCAGCACGAAGATGACCACGATGAGGCCCACCGCGGCGATGCTCAAATCCCTCCCCAGGCGGGCCAGGCGTTTCTGCAAGGGCGTGGGTTCCCGTTCCACCGTGCGCAGCATGTGGGCGATTTTGCCCAATTCGGTATGGCTGCCGGTGGCGGTGACTACGGCTTCGCCCTTGCCGTAGGTGACCCATGTGCCCATGAAGACCATGTTTCGCCGTTCGGCCACAGGAAGGTTGTCCAGGGGAAGAGGGTCCGTGTGTTTGGATACCGGCTCGGATTCCCCTGTCAGCGCGGCTTCCTCGACCCGAAGGCTGATGCTGCGCAACACGCGCGCGTCCGCGGCCACCGCGTCGCCGGCTTCCAGAAGCAAGATGTCCCCCGGTACCACTTGGGTGGCCTGAATCACCACCGCGTGGCCGTCCCGCCGCACTTTCACCGTGGGCACGGCCAGTTTACGAAGCGCGGCCAGCGCGCGTTCGGCCCGATATTCCTGGGAAAACCCCAGCGCGGCATTGAGCACCACAATGACCAGGATGGCCACGGCCTCCTTCACGTCGCCCAGGGCCCAGGATATGGCCGCGGCCACCAACAGCAAGATGACCATGGCTTCGGTGAACTGGCTCACCAACATGCGCCAGACCGAAGGCCCCCGGGCTTCGGGCAGAGCATTGGGGCCGAAAATTTCCAGACGTCGCTTCGCCTCTTCTGAGGACAGCCCGGTGGAAGGGTCCACCTGCAAAGCCTCACAAACGGCTTCCGCTTCCAGTTTCCAGGGTTGTTGCACCAAATTCATGGGGTTCGTCTCCTGCGATGACGCATTCCAGCAAAAAAGCCTCGTGGTTTCGGACGAAGACCCTGCTCAGGCCTGGTATCTTTGTCGGGTTCGTATCCGTGGGTTTACGGGGTTGCATCGGTATCGGTCACCACCTCGTACATTTCGAACACGTTGCGCCCCTGGAACCATTCCGGTTTCGTTTCCGTGCGGGCACGGCGGTGGGCCTTCTCAAAGGCTTCGCTGTTCACCCAGGCCTCAAAGGCCTCCCGGCTTTCCCAAAAGGTCATGATGACGTAGTAGGGATTGTCTTCGGATGTGGGGCGCAACACCAGGTTGCGAATGAAACCGGGGAACCGGTCGATTTCCCGTGCCCGGTTACGGAACCGGGCCTCGAAGGCTTCGTGATGCTCGGGTTTCACGGGGATGCGGTTCATGACCACAATCACGGTCGTCCTCCTGGAAAGGGGTGGACCCTTTTGGTCGTATCTGCGCATGGGCCCGAGACGTGCCAAAAGACCCTTCGAGGCCGATTTTACCAGGGCAAAGGGCGGTCTAAGCCTTTCCTCCTGGTCCGGCTTTATCCTCCTGCCAGAACATGACGGCATGTCCCTGGTCCGCGTTCATCAGCAGCGCGAGGCTCTGGCCGGGGCGCACCCGGCTCACTGGAATTACCCGCAACACTTCCTCCAGGTAGGGTTCGGCCTGGGGGTCCATCTGAAAGAGCATGCTGGGCGATTCATAAAAGAAGGCACGGTCGAAGCGGGTCCGTTCGTCGTCCAGGTCCACGGCCAGGGGGTAAATGCGGGCTTCGATGAGGTCCTGGAAGAAATGGGTACCGAAGGAAGGCTCACCACCGATGCCGTAGCGCATGGAGGCCAGTTCGATGAGCGCGCGGGCGTTGTAAATGTCGGCGAAGCCCACCTGGACACCCAGTTCCGGGTTGCGGGTTCCCCATCGGCCCGGCCCCACGCAGATGAAAACCTCTCCCTGGAGCCGCTCGTTCAACCGACGGATGGCGTCGATGAGGGCGCGGCGCTGTCCCGAAGTGCTCAATTTCCGATAGCCTTCCGGCGTCACGAACAGCACGTAAGCGATGCCCTCTACCTTGCCGTGGGGCACCATGCCCCAACTTTCCAGCACAATGTCTTCGGGTTTCAGGCCTTCGGGGATGTGCACCGGCTCCTCCTGATAGTGACTCTGGGGCCGGCACTGCAGGATGGTGATGTCCATTTCGGGTTGGGAGTCGGTGGGGTTGGGAATGCGGGCCGCGAATTCCACGTCCACGGGCACACCGTATACCTCGGAAAGCCGCTTGAGGATGCGTTTCATGCGGTCCACGAAGGGCGTGCGGCGCAGCCACTCGTCGAAGGTGACCACCAGGTCCTTGATGCGGGCCTTGGGAATGAAGGTGGCATGCAGCGGTGCGAGATAACCACCCTGGTCGATGGAGAAAACGAAGCGGAGGATGGGGTTGCGGTTTTCCACCAGGTCATGCACCCGGTGGGTTTCCAGGCCCTCCCCTTGCAAATTGAGCACATCGATGAAATGCTGGGAATAGCGGCGGATTTCCTTGGCCGTGGCTTCCGGCCGCAGGTGGGGGTGACTGAGGGCAATCAGCCGGGGGTAGTCTTCGCCCACCCGCTCCACCGCGCGGGTGCCCAGGCCCCACACCATGCGCACGAAACCGTCTTCCATGCGAATCTTGGGAGACCAGCGGAACAGGTTGTGGCTGAAGGCCACGCCCGCAGCCTGGGGATAGTACAGAGAGCCGTGGGGTTCCCCCACCACGTATTGGACCAGAATGGCCAGGCGTTCGTCGTAATCCAGCAAGTTGCGTTCCCGGCGGTACAACAAAGGCTCCAGAGAAAGCGCGCTGGCGTAAATGCTGGCGATGGCCCGCACCAGGGTTCGCAAACGCGCTTCCAGGTCTTCCGCCTGGTTGGGGAGGAAGTGGCTTTCGTACTTCCCTGCAAAGGACATGCCGAAGTTGTCCTCCAACAAACTGGAGGAGCGCACGATGATGGGGTGAGGTCCTATTTTTTCCAGCAACTGGCGCAGTTCGTCTTCGATGTCCGGTGGAAAGCGTCCCCGGAGGAATTCTTCTCGCAAAATGGGGTACTCCTCCTGAATTTGCTCCGGGGGCTTGTACTTCTGGTCGGCCCATTTCATCAAGTCGTTGTAGGACATGAAGGCATAAATCACGTCCGCGCCGATGAAGTAGGACTCGGGGATGTCCACGTGCTCCCGCAGGTCCGGGTCGGGGTGGTTCTTGAGCACGCGGTAGGCCAGAATGACCCCTGCGGCCTTGCCGCCGATTTTCCCCGGGCCGATTTTCCGATTGGCAATGTAGAGCAGGTCCTCCAGTTCCAGCCACTGGCGGGCAATGGAAACGTAGGCCAGTTGGTCGCTGATGATGCGGCGGATGAGCGCGGCTTTGATTTCCTGGATGTGGGCCTTGCGTTTCTGCCGTTCTTCCGGGGGCATCTGGGCGTACATGGAGGCGTACTCGATGAGGGTGCCAAAGGGCGCGACCTCCGGGTTGAAAGTGATGTCCAAATCCAGCACCTGGGGGTGTTTTTCCGCCAGCACTTCCTTGACGATTTGCTCGAACAGTTCCAGCGGCAGGTGAATGGCGAAGTACACATCGGTGAGGTAAGCCCGAATGCGGTCGCGGCGGGTCTGCCACACGTCTTCGGGGTCGCCGTAGCGGGGCACCCCTTCCCGCTGCTGGGAAAGGATAGCCTCTTCCCGCACCCGGGCTTCGAAATCCTGCGGTGTGATGACCCCCCGCCGAAAGAGTTCCTGGCGCATACGGGAACGGATGCGCGCCCGCAGGATGGGGTACTTCACCAGGGTGGTGTAAATGCGCCATAAAGGGTCTTCATGAGAGGGCATGGTCATGCGGCCTTCTCCAGGTCAGCATCGAACGTCCAAAACGGGCGCATGGGCGCCCGTTTTCCAAAACAAAGGAGAACCGCACCAGCCCCCTGGATGGAGAAAGGGGCTGCCGCTACGGCACCTGCATGGGCATGATGATGTGCACGAAGTCGTCCCGGCCCACGGGTTTGAGCACCGCGGGGCTGGCCGGTGCGATGAGTTCCATGACCACGTCCGCGGTGGGCATGGCTTCCAGGGCTTCTCGCAGGAAGCGGACGTTGAAACCCAGGGCAATGGCTTCGCCTTCCACCACCGCGGGAATGCGGGACTCGGTGCCGCCCAACTCTTCGTCCTGGGCGATGACCTGTACCAGGCCCGGACCTGCTTCCTGTGGTTCGATGACCACCCGCACGGCTTCGTTGAAACGCTCCCGGGTGAAGATTTGCGCCCGTTTGCAGGCCTGGAGGAGCAAATCGCGGCTGATGACCACGCGGGTGTGAAAACTGGTCGGGATGAGGGCCTCGTAATTGGGGTAGTTCCCTTCGATGAGTTGGGTCAGCATGTCCACATTATCGGAACGGAAAGCCACCTGACGGCGATGCCCCAGGGGGGCAAAGACCACGTCGGCCTCCGTTTTGGCTACGATGCGGTCCAGTTCGCGCAACGCCCGGGCCGGGAGGATGAAATCCCAGCCTTCGGCCTGGCCGTCTTCCAGCGGAACCCAACGCACGGAAAGGCGGAAGCCGTCGGTGGCGGCAAAGGCCAGCCGTCCCCCTTTGGCCCGTACGGAAACGCCGGTGAGCACCGGCCGGGCCTCTTCCCTGGCCGCGGCAAAGGCCACCTGACTCACCACCTCCCGGAAGGTCTCCGGGGTCAGTCGCACCGCACCGTTCATGTCGGGCAGGTGGAAAGGAGGGAACTCGTCCACTTCCATGCAGTTGAAGGTGGCCTTGGACCCGTCCGTCCCGGCCCGCAAGAGCAGTTTTTTCGAGGCAGGGTCGTACTGCAACTCCACCGGAGCCGCGGGGAGGGTCTGGACGAAATCGGTGAACAACCTGGCCTTGACCGCGGCCGACCCCTGCTCTTCGATACGCTCCACGTCTACCAGGCAGGTAATGGCAATTTCCAGGTCTGTGGCTGCCAGGCGCAATTTGTCGTCTTCCGTGGCCAGGAGGATGTGTTCCAGGATGGGGTTGGTAGCACGAGAGGCTACGGCCCGGTTCACAATGGAAAGCCCGTAAGCCAGATTTTCTTTGAGAACGTAAACATGCATGGATCGGCCTCCTGGATGAAGAGTTGGAAAGCCCAAGGCAGACAAATGGCAAAGCGGGTTTGGGAATCCAGCGTATGGGCGCGTCTCCAAGTATAGCACAGTGAGGATGTTCGTATAAAATTGGGCACGGTCTGCACCCTTTTCAAGGGAACGGGTGCAGGCTACAATGCCCCCAGCACGACCTTTACGATGGAGGAGCCGTCATGGCCATGGAACGCACATTGGTGCTCATCAAACCCGATGGGGTGCAACGGGGCCTCATCGGTGAAATCATTGCCCGGCTGGAGCGGCGGGGATTGCGCCTGGTGGCGGCCAAGTTCCTTTGGGTCTCGCGCGATCTGGCGGAACGCCACTACGCGGTGCACAAGGGCAAGCCCTTCTACGAAAGCCTCATCGAATACATCACGGCCGCGCCGGTCATGGCCATGGTGTGGGAAGGCCCCAATGCCATCGCCGCGGTGCGCCAGACCATGGGCGCCACCCGGCCCACCGAGGCCGCGCCCGGCACCGTGCGCCACGACTTCGGCCTGGAAATCGGGCGTAACCTGACCCACGCCTCGGATTCCCCCGAAACAGCCGAACAGGAAATCGCCTTGTGGTTCCACCCCGACGAACTGGTCGCCTGGAAGCGGGACCTGGACCCCTGGATTTTCGAGGAAGCGTAAGCGGCGCGAGGGCGGCTTTCCCTTTGGGCGGGCCTGTTTTGGCCCGGCGTTGCCATGTTGGGTTCGCAAAACAATCATCCGGGGTGGGGCTTGCGGTTGGGGCTTTTGGCCGCTTTGCTCACCCTGATATTGGCCGGATTGTTGTGGTGGACGGAGCCTTCCACCGCGCCGGTGCATGCCACTCCATCCCCTTCCCCCGGGGAAGATACGCTTCAACGGGCCGCGCGGCTGCTGGCCCAAGGCCGGTGGCGGGCGGCCCGGGCCGCGTACGAAGCGGTGTTGCGCCGGGAAGGCCCTTCGCCGGAGATCCTATGGCAACTGGCCCGGCTGTGGGCCGCGGAAGACCCGGTTCGTGCCCGGGCTTATGTGCAACGACTCCTGGCCCTGCCCCAGGTGCCGAACCGTTACCAGGCCCCGGCCCAGCATCTGGAACGCGCGTTGACCCGCGCCCTGGCCGTAGAGCATCCCGCCTATCAACTGGTGGAGGCCGGTCGCGGGCTGGCCCGCCTGGGCGACTGGGCCCTGGCCCGGGAAGCCTGGCGCCGCGCGGTTGACATGACCCCCGGATACGCCCCGGCCTGGGCGTACCTGGGCCAGGCCGAAGCCCGCCTGGGAAATCCGCAACGCGCCTGGGAAGCCTGGCATCGCGCTCGCCTTCTGGCCCCCAACGACCCTCTGCCTCCCTTCCTCATGGGCCTGCAAGCCCTGGAGGAGGGACGCCCCTATGAGGCCGCGGGCTGGCTGAGCCGGGCCGTGGCGCTGCGTCCTGCCGAACCCGTGTTCCGCTATCACCTGGCCCGGGCGCTGGCCCAGCGGGAAGGGTTCTTCCACCAGGCCTGGAGCCAGGTGACCCGGCTGGTCGCGATGCACCCGCAGGACCCCATCGCGCTGCAACTGGCCGCGCGTTTCGCCATCGAGCATCGGGTACACCTGGAAGATGCCGCGCTGCCCTGGTTGCGCCGGGCCTATACCCTGAACCCCCAGGATGGAACCACGCTGCTTCTTCTGGCCTGGGCCTATCAAGAACTGGGTCAGCCCGACCTGGCCATGCGTTTTCTCCAAAAAGCCCAGGCCCTGGCCCCGGAAGACCCGCGTGTGCTCCACATGCTGGCCCTCTGGTACCAAAGCCAGGGGCAGGAAGCGTCGGCCCAACGCTACCGGGAACAGGCCCGCCGGGCCGAAGCGCCCCTCTACCTCACCCCCCAGGGATTGGAAACTTCCTCGGGCAAATGAAAAACACCTGCGGGATCTCCGCCCCGTTGGCCCAGGTTCGACCGGCAAAGGTCCTGTCATTCTGCCTTCACCCGACGGCGGGCCAGCAGGGCCTCCCGTTCTTCCCTGGAAAGCGGGGGCAAACCGTGTTTGGCCCGGTATTCGGGCAGGGTCAGCATGGGCGGCCGCTCGTGCTCCTGGATTTCCACCGGCTCCAGGAAATACCGTCCCGGCTCGTAGCGGATGAGGTTCATGGTCTTGTTGATGTCTTCCAGAAGCCGAATCTTGTGCCGCTCTTCCAGGCGCTTGACCACCACCTGAATGATGGCGAAGGCCATTTTGGAAAGGGCGCTCAAGGGCTGATTGCGATGTACCCGTTCCAGCAGGTCCACCTGGGCAATGGCCCGCAGGCCAAAGAGTTCCAGCATATCGATGAGCAAGCCCGTTTCCACGCCGTAGCCGGTGAAGAAGGGCAGCCGCTCCAGGGCTCGGCGTCGGCCGGCGTATTCCCCGGAAAGGGGTTGAATCAACCCCGAGAGTTCAGGGAAGAAGAGGTTGAACAGGGGCCGCGCGGTGAGTTCCGTGACCCGGCCCCCGCCGCCGGCAATGAGCCGTTCGCCCTGCTTGAGAGGACGGCGGTAGAAGCCTTTGACGTACTGGATGTGGGGGTATTTGAGCAGCGGCCCCACCACCCCGTAGACGAAGCGGGGGTGGATGTTGCGGATGTCCGTGTCAATCCACACCACGATGTCGCCCCGGAGCACGTACAGGCTCTTCCACAGGGCTTCCCCTTTGCCCCGGTAGGCGCCGTACTGGGGGAGGATTTCCTGATGGATGTACACCGGAATGCCCAGTTCCATGGCGATTTCCCGGGTGTAATCCACGGAGCCGGAATCGATGAGCACGATTTCGTCCAGTAGGGGTGCCTCTTCCACCAGGGCCGTTTTCATGGTGGTGATGACAGAGCCGATGGTTTCCTCTTCGTTGAGCGCGGGCAGGCCCAGGCTGATGGTCACCCCTTGCTCTTCCTTCAGGCGCACCAGTTCTTCCAGGTCTTCGAATTCTCGGCTGTGGAAGGTGTTTTCCGCGAACCAGCGGTCCACCAGCACCGCGATGGGGTGCTGGCGGGGGCGCAGCAGGGCCGCGGCCCGGGCGTGGGGCTTGGGTTGCATCTTCCGGGTGATGACCAAGGGGATGCGCGCCTGCTCCGCGACGTGGCGCAGATGCAGACCCAGCCAGTCGCGCGGGTCTTCGGAGGAACCCATGACCAGCAACTGGTAGGCCCGGGCCTCTTCCAGGATGTTCTCGGCGATGTTGCCTTCCACCACGATGGTGCGGATGACGCTGCGTAGTTCCCGCAAGGCCGGACCAAAGGCCGCCCGGAAACGGCTTTCCTCCCGTCCCTCTTCGGTACCGGGAGGTACCACGAAGAGCACGGTGATGCGCGCCTCCAGGGTTTCGGCCAGCGCGTCGGCCACCCGCAAGGCCAGGACGCTGTGGGGCGATTCCCGCACCGGCAGGAGGATGTGTTTCACCTGTTTCCAGTCTTCGGGACCCTTCCAGAAGGGTACGGTGCGGAGCAAAATCAGGTCGCAAGGAGGTTCCATCAAGCGGGGGTCCCGGAGGCGGTCGTCCATGGTGCTGGGGAGCAGTGAGCCGCCCCAATGCAAAATCAGCAGGTCGGCCTGCTCCTGAATGGCGGCCTCCCAAAGGCCTTCCCAGGCATCGCGGGCCACCTTGACCAAGGTGCGCATGGGGACGGAATAGGCCCCCCGATGTTCTCGCAAAAAGGCCTCCAGTTGCTCCCGGGCCTGGATGGCGTCGCCCGCGGCCTCGCTCAGGGTCTTTCCCGGCGGTACCGCCACCACTTGCATGAACCACACCTGACCCTGGCGCACCCGGGCCAGAGCCGCGGCCAGGGGAAGCACCAGCCCGGCTTCTTCGGGTGAGGTCACCGGAACCAGGATGCGATACCCGACGGATGCCGAGGTTTCCCATTTGGGACTATGGGTTTGCACCATGTTCCATGGCCTCCTCCAGCAAGGGGATGACCCGCTCTTGGACCAACGTGCGCCAGGTGAAATGGCGAAGCACCCGTTTGCGCATCTGGTACAGCGGGTCCTGGGTCAGGCGTTCGGCAATGGCCCGGGCGATGGCGTACGGCTCGCCTTCGGGGTTGAAGTAATAGGCCAAGGAGCCGGCACTTTCCCGAATGGGCGGCAAATCCGCGGCGAAGATGGGCATCCGGGCCAGTCCGGCTTCCAGGATGGGAATGCCAAAACCTTCCCGCCGGCTGGGGAAGAGCAGCACATCGGCCAGGAAGTAGAAGTCCGTCATCATGCCGTGGGAGACCAACAACGGCTTGCCCGATGGCCCCATCTCGTACAGGAAATGCACCCGCTCCACCACGCCCAGGCGGTCCCTCAGGTCCTTGAGTTCCTCCAGGTAGGCGATGTTGGCCGGGTTGTGCGGCCCCGGCGGGCCGGTGACCACCAGGACCGCGTCGGGCATGAAGCGCACCAGGGCCGCGGTCACCCGGATGCCCATTTCGATGTTCTTACGGCGGGTGATGCGGGCGGGAAGGAGGAGCAAAGGCTCGGCGTGCAGCAGGTCCAGCCGTTCCACCAGTCGGGCTGTCTCGGGTTCCCATTTGAAAAACTCGGCCACGTCCACCCCCGGGGGCACCACGGCAATGGCCGCCTGGGGAAGGCCCAACAACCGGGCGAGGATTTTGCGCCGGTGCTCGGAAACCGCTACATAACGCACGTCCTCCCAGGGGGTGCGGAGCAAATCCCAGGGGTAGCCGGGGTGCATGTAGGGAATGTACAACTCGTCGTGCCAGGCGAAATCGTGGCTCCAGGCCAGCAGAGGAAAGCGCATCCGCTGATGCAACCCGTGCAGGGCCGCGGTGAGGGGCAGGTTCTTGTGCAAGGTCACGATGTTGTGGGCCACCACCACGTCCATTTGCGCCAGCAGCGGTTGAAGCGCCTCTTCCAGACGCTTTTTCAGGGTTTCGAAACCCGCGGGCACCAGGCCTTCGGCCAAGGCGCGGCCCACTTCCAGCACATCGGGATGGCGGGAGTCCATCTCGGGGATGTGATGGAAAACGTAGGGCGCGTCGTCCTGGGCTTCCCCCCGCCCGGCCACGATGTGCACCTCGTACCCAAAACGGTGCAGCCAGCGGGCATGGTACGCCATGGTGAGTTCCACCCCTCCGATGATGGGTGGACCCGCGTAATGGAGCAGGGCGATTTTCTTCACCGGAACCCCTCCCAGGTCTTTTCTAAAGGACGAATCCTACCCTTCCGGAGGACACCCGTGGCTTTCACCCAAACACAAACTTAGTAGCAACCCCAGGCGACGCCGCAACACCCGCATGGAGAAGTGCTTCAGGCCCAGCCGGTAATTGTGCTCTATCATGGCCTGGGCTCGTTCGGGGTGCTCCAGCACCGTGCGCACGTCTTCGACGACCCGGTCGTTGATGAATTCGTCGAAGGTAAGCACGCGGAAGCCTTTGGGTTGGATGTCCAGCCGGAAGATGGCGTACAGGTTGCACACCAGCGGGCGCCGGTAGTACACGGCTTCCAGGAAGGCGTTGCCGAAGCCTTCCACTTGCGAGGGGTAGGTCACCAGGTCGGCTTTTTGGTACACGTCGGCCAGGGCGTAGACCTTGCGTCCCTGCGCATCCCGGGAGCGATGCCGGGCGATGCGGGCTGCGGCAAAGCGCACGTCCACACCCAACAAGGCGGCATACTCCTTCAGGTAACGGGCGTATTCCATGCCTTCGTCGCCCGCCGCGTGGGAGATGACCAGCACCGCGGGCCGGTTCAGGCGACGCACCAACTCGATGGCCCGTTCGATGCGCTTGCGGGGCACGATGCGGGTGGGTTGCAAGATGAAGTAAGCGCCCTCGGGGATGTTCAATTCCTGGCGCAAGTCGTCGGCGTAAGCGTCCGGGGGTTCAGGCGGGGTTTCGAAATCCATGACGTTGGGAATGACCAGCGAGTTGATGCCCGCGTACCAGGCCAGTTGTTGCTGGGCCAGGGAATTGATGACCACGTGGTACAGGGTGGGCAGCGCCGGGGGAAAGGCGGCCCGCAGGTAATCCGCAGCGGCGTTCACCAGGTAACGGGTGCGTTCCCAGTAAAAATCGTGGTGATGGCCGATGGTCATCATGCCCGTTTCCGCGATGAATTCCGTCAGAGCCAGGCCCAGGGGCACGTTCATGGGCAGAGAGAGGGCGTTGGGAACGATGAGCAGGTTCAGGGCGAAGGTGCGGGCGAAGCGGTGCAAACGCTGTTTGAGGAAGTTCTTGAGCCGGGTGACCTGCCGCGAGGTGGTTTGGTCCCGTTTCAGGTCGTCGAACAAATCCCGTTGAATACGGAGGACGTCAGGGTGTTGAAAATGGGCCTCGGGAACCACCATGGAGCGCTCGGGCGGGGCTTCGCTCACCCCGGCGAAGAAAAAGCAGCGATGCCCCCACTCCTCCAGAACCCGTACCCATTTCCAGGTCTCCAAGGTCACGCCATCGGTGCCGCTCAGGCGGGTGAGCACAAAGCCAATGTTCAACGGGGGCATGAAAGGATTCCTCCTCGACGGGGCACCCGACGGGAAAGGCAGGTTCACCTGTAATTGTAGCGCATGGACGGGGTCCTGAGGGGGTTTTGTGGCAGGGGCGTTCCCTGTTCCGATTTCGTCCAGGCTAAATGTGAAAAAGGTCATAGGAAAACCGAAGGGTTTGGGGTAAAATTTTAGTGCAACCCCTCATCTCAGGAGGCCCATCATGTTCGTCAGAGACCGCATGACCCATCCCGTGATTACCGTCACCCCCGATACGCCCATTATGGAAGCCCGCGAAATCATGCGGCGGGAACGGATTCGGCGTCTTCCCGTGGTGGACAAGGAAGGGAATCTGGTAGGCATCGTGACCGAAAAGGACATTTTGAACGCTTCGCCCTCGGCCGCGACCACTCTGAGCATCTGGGAACTCAACTACTTGCTGAGCAAGGTCAAAGTCGGCGACATCATGACCAAAGAGGTCATCACGGCTACGGAAGACATGCCCCTGGAAGAGGCCGCTCGCCTGATTGCCGACCACAAAATCGGCGCGCTACCCGTGGTTCGGGACCGCAAGGTGGTGGGTATCATCACCGAAAGCGACCTGTTCCGGGTGTTCCTGGAACTGATGGGCGCGCGCATCCCCGGTGTGCGGCTGACCGTGTGCCTCCCCGACGTTCCCGGGCAACTGGCCTCCCTGGCCCAGGCCATTGCGGAAGCCGGGGGCAACATCGTTTCCGTGGTGACCTTCGAGGGCGAAGAGGCCGGTACCAAGTGCGTAGTCATGAAGGTGAAGGGCCTGGAGCCCGAAACGGTCCAAAAGACGTTGCATCAGGTGGTGCCTCAGGTGCTGGACGTGCGGAAACAGCCGTAGGAAAGGTTTCGGGGTTTCATGCATTGGATGAATCGGGCGTGGCCAGGGGGCTCCGTTCGAGAACACGCAGGTTCCTCGGCGTATAGGCCCAACCGCGACCCGGTCGATACCGGGCGCGCGGCACACCGCGATTGACACGGGAAGGGCGTAGGCACGCGTCGGGCATGGGGTGCGGTCCTCGCCCCAGGGCCTGGCGCGTTTGTGCTTTCGTCAAAAATCGGAAAGGGGAAGGAGGGGACGTCATGAACAAAATCGCGAATCGATGGCGTTGGTTGTTGATTTTCCTCGTGGTTCTGGGGGCGATGCCGTGTGTGCTGTGCGGAGGGAGTGTGCTGTGGCTGAACACCGCGCCACCCATCGCCCTGGAACGGATTCCTTCCCATCCCGCCAATGTAACCTGGGAAGGCGAACTCACCCAGGAGCAGGCGTTGCCTTTGCTCCAGGCGGTGCTGGCCCATGAAATTGGCCTCGCGGAGGTGTGGCTGGCCCAGTTGCCCCCGGGCCTGGACCTGGCTTTGCCGTCGGGGGCAGAACCCATCGGGGCGGTGGAATATGCCCGCTCGCCGGACCGGACCACCCACGTTTGGCTCCGCCTTCCCCCCGAAGAGGAGGCCTTGCGGGATTTGGCGCGCGCGTTTCGCAAGGCAGGCTGGCGCGAACCCTTTGCCGCCCGGTTGTTCTACCGCTTCCTCGGCCCCTATGCGGGTAAGCCACCCGCCGGTTTCGTCCCTCCGGCCGATGGCGGTTTCCCCCGGCCCTTGTATACACGTTTGTTCTGCCGTCCGGGTACCCAGGCCCTGATGGAGTTGCATCTGTATCGGGAAGCGGATACAGGCAGGGTCGTGGCTGCCCTGCGAGTACAACGTGAGCGGGGAAGGGTCGCGATTTTCGAGCCGCCCATCCCGTGCTCCCCGGTGGATGCGCTGCGTTTCGTAGCCTGGGCGGTTCAGGGGCCTTTGTTCGGCTTTTTCGGACCCCAACCCTGGCCCGGTGTGGTGCGCCTGCCCCGCCTGACGCCGCTCCCAGGGGTCTACCAGCGATACGGAGGCTTCGTCCCGTGGGTGCCCGGGCAGTATGTGGGCCACACTTGGTTGTGGGTAGACCCAGACCAAACCCTTTTGGCCCAAACGGTTATGGAGCATTACGCCCGGCAGATGCATGAGCAAGGGTGGAAAGAAGGAGAACGCACCCAGGACGGAAAGGGCATCCACACCCAGTGGGAAAAGCGTTCCCCTTTGGGTCGGGTGTGGGTGGTGGACCTGAGCGTGCTCCAGCACGGACCGCATCAGGTCTCGGGATGGATGCACATGTATCCCCAGGGTCAATCCCTGGAAACCTGGATGCCCCTGGTCACGTGGGAGCAGGAAGGCCGGGTACAGGTTCACGGCACCCCTTCGCCGGAAGCGGTGAAAGCCCTGCTGGAGCAGCGTTGGACGGCGGTATGGGGGCCTACGCGGGTAAAGGTGTGGCTGAACAAGGGCAAGGAAGAAGCCCCCGCACCCATCCCCGAAACCTGGCAAATCCTGGCCGTGGTGGGGAAGGGCTGGGGGCCTTCGCCCGGGGCACCGGTGTACGTTCCCGAAACCGAGGAGCGCGTTTGGATTTTCCACGCGCCCGAAGGCGAGGAAGCGGCCCGAACACGACTGCAAGCCGCTCTAAAGGAAGCCGGATGGCACCTGTCCGCAGTCCTGAAACCGGGATGGGAGCCGGGAGGGTTTCGCCTTCCTACGGGCTTCGAGGGGCGCATGCGTTGGGGCGAGTGGTGCCGAAAGGACGAGAAGGGGAAGACCACCTTTGTGCATCTTTTGGCCCGGCCCGCACCGCAAGGAGGCGTTTGGGTCTACGTAACCGAGCTGGCCGACATGCACCGTCCCTGCCCACCGCCCGAATTCCAGGAGCCGCGGCCGGAAGGGGGCGTTCTGCCCCAACTGCCCGTACTGCGTCTGCCGGAGGGTATCCGGGCCGACTTCGGGCCACCCGTCGCGCCTGTCGATGCCCCCGTGGTTTGGGTCGATGGCGCCAGCCTCGACCGGGTCTGGGAGCACTTGGCCGGTCAAATGCAGGAACAGGGGTGGCATCTGGAACGGGAAGCCGAAAGCGGCCCGTTCCGCTGGGCGGCCTGGGTGCAAACCGAGGACGAAACCCGACGGGTGTACCTGTTCGCGTGGCGTCTCACTCCCGGCCGGGTGCTGCTCCTCTTGGAATGGGACCCGAAAGCAGCCCCCGAATCCCCTTTCCCGGGGGATTGAAGCCGCCGGGAAAGGGGATTTTCCCCTTTTTGCGGTGGTGGGCACCGGTCAAATGCTTGTGAGGCAGGCCCGAGGGGCAGCGGCGGGAAGGAGCAGGGGATGACGCGACTCGTGGTCGGTTGCTGTGGTTTTCCCCGCAAAAAGGCCGAGTACTTCCGCCATTTTCACGCGGTGGAACTGCAAAGCACCTTTTACCGCCTGCCGCGAGAAAACACCGCGGCCCGGTGGCGGAAAGAGGCGCCCGAGGGCTTCGTTTTCACCATGAAGGCGTGGCAGGCCATCACCCATCCGCCGAGCAGCCCCACCTACCGCAAGGCCCGCTGGTCGCCGCGGCCGGAAGAGCGGCATGCCTACGGCTTCTTTCGCCCCACGCCCCAGGTTTTCGCTGCGTGGGAGGCTACCCGTCGTATTGCCGCCCTCCTCCGGGCCGAGGCCGTGGTCTTTCAAGCACCCCCGTCCTTCCGGCCCACAGAGGAGCACCTGGCCAATGTCCGGGCCTTCTTTCGGCACATCCCCCGGGGCGACTTCCTCCTGGTGTGGGAGCCGCGCGGGACCTGGCCTCCCGACCTGGTGGCGGAACTGTGCCGCGAACTGGGTCTGGTCCACGGGGTGCACCCCCTGGAAACGCCGCCGGTGACCCGGCAGGTGGCTTATTTTCGCCTGCATGGCCGGGTCCTGGCTCCGGGCCGTTACGCGTACCGCTACCGTCACACCGAAGCGGACTTTCGGCGGATAAGGGACCTGGTTCAGGGCTTTCCCCGGGGGTATGTCTTTTTCAACAACGTCTTCATGTGGGAAGACGCGCTGCGCTTTTTGGATTTCCTTCGGAAAGGTTGAGCCGGGGAAAGAGGGTGCCTATCCCTGGGCCTGGGGACAGTCGGCGCAGGGGGGAAGCAGGTCTTCCAGTTCTTCCCGGGAGAGTTCGACGCGAGTGCGGTCTTCCAGGAGTTCTATCACCACGGTTCCTTGCAAGGGGCGCACTTCCACCACCTTGCCTTCGCCTCGAGGGGTGGGAATGCGGGTCTTGAGCCGGGGGAGTTGGGCCAGCAATTCCTGGTAAAGGGGCTGTTCGAAGGCCAGGCAGCAACGCAGACGCCCGCACGAACCGGTGATGTCCGTGCCCCCCAGGGCCAGGTTCTGGTCCTTGGCCATGCGCATCTGCACCGGCTGAAACTCGGTCATGAAACGGGTGCAGCAGCGCTCCATGCCGCACGCGCCCAACCCGCCTTCCCATTTGGCCGCATCCCGTGGTCCCAGGCGCACGAACTCCAGGTTTCGGTTGGAGTAAACCTTTTCCAAACCCTGCACGAAGCGCTTCCACGCCTTGCTTTGCTCGGGGTTTTCCTCGGTGAAGTACTCGAAGGTCAGGGTTTGGTGGTCCAGGGAGACTTCCACCAGGATGATGCGCACGGATTTCAGCCCGGTCCGGGCCGCCTGGGCTCGAGCGTTGACCAGCGCTTCCAGGGCCTTGTGCTGGGCCATTTGCCAGAGCACCAGGTCGCGCGAGGTGGCCAGGCGCAGCAGGGTTTGCAAAGGAGCATCCACCGATGTGGGCGGTTCCTGAAAGGTGCGCAACACCCATCCCACCTGAGGCCCTCGCGGGGTGGGCGCGACCACGTAATCACCGGGCTGAACCTGGGGTACCGTTGCGGCATCGTAGGTGAACCCCGGGCCGGCCCGTCGAAAGCGTACGGAAACGAAGGGAGCCATGGCGCTCGTGCGTGCTTAAAGGGTTTGGGGTGGCCTACGCCGGTCGGGAATGTGGGTCGCTTTCCCCTTCCGGGGGAGCGTCTTGCAACATGCGGTGAAGGCGCTCGGCCTGTTCATGATGCCCCCAGAGGAGTTGAACCCCGTGGGGGAGGACGTCCAGAATCACTTCCAGATTTTCCACCGCGGCCTTGGGGCTGCCCGGTAGGTTCACGATGAGCACCCGGCCCCGGATGCCCGCCACGGCCCGAGAGAGCATGGCGTAGGGGGTTTTCTTCAGGCTCTCCTGGCGCATGGCCTCGGCCAGGCCCGGCGCTTCCCGCTGAATGACCTTGCGGGTTACCTCCGGCGTGACGTCTCGAGGGCCAAAACCCGTGCCACCCACGGTGAAGACGACGTGGGCCAGTTCCAGGTCGGCCCAGGTGAGCAGGGTGGTGAAAATCTCGTCGAAGTCGTCGGGGATGACCCGATAGCGACTGACCTCCCACCCGGCTTCTTCCAGCCGGGCCTGCACCGCGGGACCGGCCAGGTCCTCGCGCTGGCCCCGGGCGGCTCGGTCGGAGATGGTCAACACCGCGGCTCGATACTGCATGATGCTCCCTCGGGGAAGTAAGGATACCAGGGGGCGTCTCAAGGCTCATCGAGCCTTGAGACGCCCTGCTCGCCAATCTACTTGGCCAGCGCGGCTTTGGCCGCGGCCAGCACTTCTTCGTAGTTGGGCTCATCGCCCAGCGCGGGCATGTAGTCCGCGTAGACGATGTTGCCGTCCCGGTCGACCACGAACACGGCGCGGCGCATCAAGCGCACTTCTTTCATCAAGGTGCCGTACTTTTCGCCGAAATCCATGTCCATGTGGTCGGAGACCACCAGCACCTGGTCCACGCCGGCCGCGCCGCACCAGCGTTTTTGGGCAAAGGGCAGGTCCGCGCTGATGACCACGATGACGATGTCGTCGCCCAGGGCCGCGGCTTCCTGGTTGAACCGGCGGGTTTCCCGGTCGCACACCGGGGTATCCAGCGAGGGCACCGCGGCCAAAATGCGCACCTTGCCTTTGGTGTGTTCCAGCACGCGAATGTGCTGCCAGTCTTGCGTGGTGGCGGTGAACTCGGGGGCTTTGTCCCCGGGCTTCAAGTCCGGCCCCACCACGGTAACGTCCATATCGCCGAAGCGGATGAGACCTTTGCGCTCGAGAGGCATGACGCCTTCCTCCTTGGAGTAAAAATACAAGCATAAGCGCCCCACTTTTCGGGGTCGTGTCTGAGTATACCATAGGGTGAAGAAGGGCGGACGAAGGATGGAATAAAATGGTTTCTAAAACCATTGACAGGTTCGTTTTTTCTGATAAAATCAGAAGTGAATTCTTCAAAAAGGAGGGGGCGATGGTGCGGTTTGAACTTTTTCTCCCCAAAAGCCATTTGGATGCCCTCCAGCGATGGGCCAGTCAGGAAGGTTGGAGCCTGCAGGAACTGCTCCGGCGTATTGTGAGCCGTGCCTTGCAAGAGCGGGCGGAATCTCGGTTTTTCCAGGAACAGGCGGAGGCGTTGCAGCAATTGCGCCGGTGGCGCGAAGATTTGCTTCATCGCCTTCAGGGCGAGATACCCTCCCATGCCCAGGTGCTGCGGGAAGTCCGTGAGGAGCGGTTGTGATGCATCACCTGGCTCTCATCATCGACGCGCCCCTGGCTGTGGACGCCTTGTTTGGACGACAGCGGGCCATGAACTTCCTGGAGATGGTCCACCGGCAACGCGCGGCCCTTTGGGTGCCGGACCTGTGGTTGCTGGAAGTCGCCATGCTTTTGCAGTGGCACCTGGAGAAACAGCATCTCAGCCCGATGGAGGCCGAGCAGATTTTGAAAGCCTTGTATCGCCTTCCCAACGAGGTCCTGCACATCGACAGGGAACTGGCCCTGGAGGCGGCCCAAAAAGTGGCTCGATTGGAGTGCCGAACCGTGGGAGACGGGTTGTATCTGGCCCTGGCCGAACGGTTCGGCATTCCCTTCTGGACCAGCGACGTCCAGTTGTACGACAACGTGGTGGCGTATTACCAACGGGAGTGGGAAAAAGGCAACCCGGGAAACCCGGGGGGACCCGAGGTCTTCATTCGTTTAGTGGACGAACGTTTCGACACCCTGCCCGATTTGGGCCCGCTGGGTGCCCATCCGAGAATGCGGCCATAGCATCTTCGGAACCCCGCGCGAAAAAGCGGCGTCCATCGGGACGCCGCTTTTTCGTAGGAGCCGACAGGAAGGGGAAGCCGGCTCACGGGATGCCCAACTCCTGCAATTTGGATTCGGGCACCACGCCGTTCTCCCAGCCCCGATCCGCGTAATACTCGGCCAGCATCTTGTCCAGTTCGGATACATGGCCCTTGGAAGCACCCTCAGGGGAAGGTTCTTCTGTGAAACGTTTGGGCAGGTAGTCGCTGCCTTCCCGGAAACCGGCCAGGTTGTTGTAGTAGCGCTCCAGGTTGTACACCCGCTCGCCCAATTTGAGCATTTCTTCGGTGGTGTAGTTCAGGCCGGTCATGCCGTTGAAGAGTTCGGTGTAGTCGTCCATGTCCATGGCGAAGGCCGAGAACTTGCACAGGTTCAGGGAATCGGAGACCGCGTGCACGTCCTGGAAGAGTTTGACCAGTTTGCCCTTGCCTTCCCAGGCCAGGGGGTCGGTCTTGGTGGCCTCGCGGATGTGGATGGGCATGATGCCCAGTTCGGAAGCGGGGGTGTAGGCCCGCAGGTGGCAGGCGCCCCGGTTGCTGGTGGCGTAGGCGATGCCCATGCCCTTGAGCCCGCGCGGGTCGTACGCGGGGATGGCCTGGCCTTTGACGGTCAGGGCCAGGTCGGGGAAGCCCAGGGCCTTGGCCGCGCGTTCGGTGCCTTCGGCCAGGATGTCGCCGATGCCCTCCCGGAAGGCAATCTTTCGGAAGGTCTCGATGGCGCCCTGCCAGTCGCCGAAGCGGATGCCCTCGCCGTTCACTTTGGCGCCCAGTTCCGTGGCTTCCATGAACATGGCCAGCACGTTGCCGCCTTCGATGGTGTCCATGCCGTAGTCGTTGGCCATGTCGATGAGTTTCACCACCGCGTACAGGTTGTCGATGCCGCAGTGGGGGCCGAAGGCCCAGGCGGATTCGTACTCGACGCTCTCCATCTCCAGGCCGGGCCAGGGGCTGTCCTCGGGCAGGCGCACCTTCTTCTTGCACGCCACCGGGCAGGCGTGACAGGTGGGGTTGTCGATGAGGATGGTCTCCACCACGGTCTCGCCGCTGACCTTTTCCGCGCCCTCGAAGGCGGTGCGTCGGCCGTTGAAGGAAGGCAACGCCGCGATGCTGTTGACGATGTTCATGAGCACGTTGGTGCCGTACACCGAGAGGCCGCCCTTGCGAGGCGCGGTCACGTTGTTCTCATCCATGATGCGCTGCAAGGAGCGCTTCTGGGCCATCTTGAAGAGTTCGGGGTTGACCGGCTTGGGGAAGTTCTTGGCCGCCTTAATGACGATGGCCTTGAGTTTCTTGGTGCCCGCCACCCGACCGTGACCGCCGCGACCCGCGGCCCGGTCGTCCTCGTTGATGAAGTTGGCGAAGCGTACCAGATTCTCACCGGCCGGGCCGATGGCCATCACGCTCAGGTCCTTGGCGCCGTATTTTTCCTTGAAGTACTTGACGGTATCGTGAACGCCCTTTCCCCACACTTCCGAAGCGTCCTTGATCTCCACCACGCCGTCGTGCACATACAGGTACACGGGTTTGTCCGAAGCGCCCTTGACCACAATGCCGTCGAACCCAGCCCAACGCAGCCGAGCGCCGGACCAGCCGCCCTGGTGACTGTCGATCACCGTGCCCGTGAGGGGCGAACGGGTGCATATGGCGATGCGCCCGCTCATGTTGGCCGCCGAGCCAGTCAGGGGGCCGTTCATGAAGACCAGGATGTTGTCGGGGGAATCGGGGTCCACGATGCCGTTTTCAAAGACGTAGCGCACGCCCAGGCCGCGACCGCCCGCATACTTCTTCGCCCATTCCTCGGGAATCGGCTTGTATTCCACCGTCCCCGTGCTTAAATCCACATGGGCCACTCGGTTGGCATAACCACCCAGCATCATCCACCTCCTCGGTATATCGTTTGCCTACTCTATAAAACCCCGGGAAAGGGCAAAAGTCGCGTTTTTGCAGTTGACTAACATAATTTTGACGCGTACAATGAGCCTAAGGTTCCTTGCATGGCTCATCCAAGGCAGCCGGGAGGCAATGCGATGCATCCTCGGAAGACTCGTCAGTTTTTGGCATGGGCAAAGCATCTGGGTATCGAGGATCTGACTGGATTGCAAGTGAAGTATTGGGTTCGTCTGGTATCCCTTGCTTACGACCGGGTCGAGCGGGATTGGTTGGTCAAGTGGGGCCTTTCCGGGCCTCGTTCGCACATTCTCCTGTTCCTGTACTTCACCGAGCAGTGGGAAGGCGTTTCCGGGGTTTCGCCTTCGCAGTTGTGCACCTGGCGGGGCGTTTCCAAAGGCACCATGAGCACCCTCTTGCGCAAACTGGAAGAGGACGGGTGGATTCACCGGGAACGGGACCCGGCCAACCGGCGCCGGGTGTTGGTGCGCCTGACCGACGCGGCGCGTGCATTCATCGAAGAACATGCCGTACCTTATTTGCGCTTTTTGAACCTTTTGGTGCGGCATCTGGCGCAGGAAGAAGCGGAACAATTGGTGGCATTGCTTCAGAAATTGTATCGCGGTATGCTTCAGGAAGCGCCAGACCTGGGTTTGGGTTTGGCGCATCCCTTCCCCGGCTCGGAGATGGACGCATGAAACGCAAACTGTTGTGGATTGGAGCGCTGCTTCTCGTGCTGGCTCTGGGGTATTGGTGGTTCGGGTTGGGCACCTCTCGGTCCGTGGAGGAGGCATCGCCGACCTGGAAGACGGAACCGGCGCGTCGAGATACCCTGCGCCCTGAGGTACCCAGTACGGGGACGGTGGTCGCCACCCGGAGCACAACCCTCTTTTGGCAGACCAGCGGCGTGGTGCAAATCATCAGCGAGGCGGGCCTGCGGGTGTTGTCCGGCCAAACCGTGGCCCAATTGGACCCCGACTCGTTGCCTCAGGGGCTGCTTTCGGCCCTGGCCCAGCGGATGGATTTGCAAAACCAGTTGGAACGCTTGCAAACCTTGGGAGAAGCCCAGGCGTGGAACCAGTACGCCGAGGCGCTGTATCAGGAGGACCGGGCCAAAGAGAACCTGGAAAGCCTGTACGACAAAATCGCCGACGGCGAGGTGGTGAGCGACATCACGCTGCAGCGTTACGAAAGTGCTTATGCCCTGGCCCAGGCCCAGCGAGAACACGCGGAAAAGGTGTACCAACGCTGGAAGGAGGGCCGGGCGCCCGAAGTGCAGGTCCTGCAAGCCCAGATTCAGGCCCTGGACGCGCTCCTGGCCACGTCGGAATTGCGGGCGCCCTTTGCCGGCACCGTAACCCAGGTATGGACGCCGGCGGGTACGTGGGTCCAGCCCGGCATGCAGGCGCTGCGCATCGACGACCTTTCCCGGCTGTACGTGGAAGCCGACATCGGCGAGTTCGACGTCGCCCTGGTGGAGGAAGGTCAGGACGCCACCTTCACCTTCGACGGCATCCCCTACGAGACCTTCCATGGCATCGTGGCCGAAGTGGCACCGGTAGGCACCCTGGACCCCCAATCGGGTTTGATTCAATTCCGGGTGCGCATCCTCATGAAAGACGCGGATGAACGCATCAAGCCGGGCATGTCCACCGCGGTGGTCATCTACGGGGAGCCGGTGGAGGACGCGTTGCTGGTGCCCAGCCGCGCCATCCGGGTGGTGGAAGGCCAGCCAACGGTGTATGTACTGCGGGATGGAATGCCCACCCCCGTCGCGGTCAAGTTGGGCTTGAGTTCCGGTGCCTACACCCAGATTTTGGAAGGGGACCTGGAAGCGGGGGACCTGGTGGTGCTCAACCCTCCCACGGCTTCTTTCTTTGAAGAATGAGCGGGGTTTGAAACGTTCGTATGTCCTCTGGCAATGGGAAGGCCATGAACCAAAAGCAACCCGTCATTGATGTACGGAATCTGGAAAAGGTGTATCGTTTGGGACGCGATGTGGAAGTGCCCGCGCTGCGGGGGGTGTCTTTTGTCGTGCATCCCGGCGAAGCCGTGGCCATCATGGGGCCTTCGGGTTCGGGTAAGTCTACATTGATGAACATCTTGGGGTGCCTGGACAAACCCACACGCGGGGAATACTACCTGGACGGGCAATTGGTTTCCGAGATGGACGACGACGCGCTGGCGCGCATTCGCAACCGGAAAATCGGTTTCGTGTTTCAGACGTTCAACCTGTTGCCGCGCATGTCGGCGCTGGAGAACGTGGCTCTGCCCTTGCGATATGCGGGCGTGTTGCGAGGCGCGCGGGAGCGGGCACGGCAGGCCCTGGAGCGGGTGGGCCTGGGGGACCGTTTGCATCACCGCCCCAACGAACTTTCGGGTGGGCAACAGCAACGGGTGGCCATCGCCCGTGCCCTGGTGAACAACCCCAGCCTCATTCTGGCCGACGAGCCCACGGGCAACCTGGACACCAAAACCGGGCGGGAGATTATGGACCTGCTTCTGCGGCTGAACCGGGAGCAGGGGGTTACCTTGGTGGTGGTCACCCACGACCCCGAAGTGGCCGCCCTGATGCAACGGGTGCTCCACCTTCGGGACGGGAAGTTGGTGCGGGAGGAGAGGCTTGAGGGCGGTGTTTGAAAGCCCGTCGGGTTTTCAAACACCGTGGAGGCGTTCCACATCAAAGGGGGCACTTGCTCGTTGCCGATGCAAGCGCCTTTCTCAGACCTATGTCCGGTGGGCACGCGTTTTTCAAAATCCCACAAAAGCGGCAAAAACCATCGCATTTTCTCACGGAGCCCCAGAGAACACAGAGAAAATTTTGGCCTTCTCCAGTAAATACGCCGTGTTCTCCGTGGCTCTGTGGGAGCATTTATTAGAACATGCAAAACGCCTGTCCGGTGGGGTGTTATGCCTTCGCGGCGAGAAATGAAGGGATGGGGCGTTGCAATTCGGGGTGGGGCGGGTCTCA
>JALWJZ010000007.1 GCA_026996855.1 Anaerolineales bacterium | reverse complement strand
CTTCACGGGTGAATTCGGGACCGTTTTGCAGGTCTAAAGCGTCCGGTGGGAACAAACCATAGGCCTGCGCCGTTGCGTTGTCCACAAAGGCCATCAGGCCCCGAAGGCGTTGGGGTTGATAGTTCACCACGACTTCATCCACCCACGCCTCTTGCACCTCCACTTCTACCTCGCCAAACCCCCGGTTTTTGCCAAAGCCCACTTTCACCAGGCCTTGATTCATGGCGGCCAGGGCCGTAGCCACCAGGCCCAACTGCCAGATTTCAAAGTTTTCCAGCACCAGGTGCCCCTCAAGTGCCCCCGACACGGCTACCTCCATCTCAAAGGGCCCGTGGGCCACGGCATGGGTCAAGCGGGAGATAGCCACGCCGTAGCGGATTTCGGTGCGCACTTCTTCTACGGGGAAGAAATCGGTGAAGGAGAGCCGGCCCCGCAATCGTGTATGGCCGAAGATGCGGCATGCACCGCAGGAACGGCGATAGACGGTAGCTGTGTTGGTCTCATCACGAAGGCGTTTGGCACAACTCCCAAGTTCGTCCGGGAACGTAGGGCATGCCCACCGCCAGGATTCATGGTCATCCAGGGTGCGCAAGGCTTTTTCCACAAAAGCCCGCATCACCCCTTTCAGCGAGGCGCCAGGAATATAGACCGTTTCGCCCCGCTCGGGATGAAAGGTGCGCACGAATTGCATATCCGGCAACGCAGGATTGGCGGATATGCCGCCAGCCTTAATCAGCAGGGGGCCTTTGGGGCGAATGCGCACAGTCAGATGCAGGGCGTTGTATCGGGTCTTATGCATGGGTCATCCCTCCCCTTGGTTCAGATGCTGGCTCAGGTAATCGCGGAAAGCCTGAAGGTATTTCTCCGGGCTGTCCTGGGCCGGTTGGCCGCCTGTCAGGTAGTTCACCAAATTGGTTTGGTCAACTCGCTCCAGGCGCAGGTCCTTCAGTTTTCCCCAGCCTGGGCCTCGGGTAACCTTGCCGCCCAGGGGCAATTGGCCTTCTTCCCAGAACCGCAAAACCGAAAGGAGAAGACCCAACTCCCAGTCGTTCAGGTTTTCGGTCAGGATTTCAATGCCGAACCTGGCTCCCGGTACCACCACCTCAAAGTCGTACTTGATGCCCTGTCGGGCCGCGCCCAGATCTCGATCAATGCCTACGCCATCACGAATCTGGGTGACCACGGGCAGGTCTTCGGAGTTCTCCAGATAAGCATCCTTAAAGGACACCCGGCTGGCCAGCCAGGGGGAACCAAAGATGCGGCACGCAGTGCAGGCTTTATCCCAAACCAGATGCTCGGTTGCTTCATCCTGCAACCAGATGCGAGCCTGATTCCGATCTACGCACGGGCCTGCGAAGGGGTCGCAAGCCCATAGGCCCATTTCTTTGCCGTTGGGAAGGCTGCGTAAAATGCGCTCGGTCAGCGCCCGCACCGCGCCTTTGATGGAGGAGCCGGGAATGAACGGCCGGCCATCCGGCCCCCTCATAACGGGCAAGTCTGTGCCCACGGGCTCCAGTGAGATACGGCTACCCACGGAAAGCGCGGTTTGCATTTCTAAAGTGGCGCGCAGGATCACACGGTTATTGAAGGTGTCGAACATGGCTCATCCCTCCCCTTTTTTCACATCCCAGAGATGCCAGCGCACCGCGTGGCCCAGTACTCGCGTAATCAACTCCAGATGAATCGTTTTCTCCGAGTCCCCTGTCGTCCGTGCGATTTCTCGAGCGTACGTTTGCAGCGCGCTGAGTTCTTGAATGGCGGATTCGGCCCAGACTCCGGGAATTTCCTTACGCGCGGCTTGGTAACGGATAAAGAGCTCCAGGGCTTTCCACGAATCGGTGCTTTCCGCGACTTCCAGGATGTTGCGTAATTGGCGGACTTTGCCATCACGGCGTTGGCCAGTATCCAACTCATCCCAAAGATTCTGGGCTATCTTTTGGGCTTTTTCGACCAATTGGTCCTCCAGTTTGGCGATTTCTCGACGGGTCTGAGGTTTGAGCCTTCTCATCGCTCCTTTACCTCCTGATGAAAGGGATGGCACACCAACACTTCACCGAAGCCTTCGTCCCGGCGGATCCCCAGGCCTTCGGCTTCCAGGATTTGCAGGGCCGGGAGCAATTCGTCCAGGGAGCCCTCCCAACGGTAAACGTAGACGCTGCCCATGCGTGCAGCCAGGCTGGTGGGCTTGGGCAGGCCCCATGCGGTAGACCAGCCGCTGGCCATCTCGGGCCGGGTTGCCCACCAAATGGGCCGGAGGGCGCGACCGTTGATACGCAACTCCGGGACCAGTTCAGGTAGGCCGTGGTTGACGAACACGCCGGGGGATAGCAGGTCCACCGCGAAGTACAGGCCCTCGGGCTTCTCCGGAAGTTCGCCCGGGTTGGCTGCGAGGCGTTTGAGGTCTTGCCAGAGCGCAGCCAGCAGTTGATTGAACATTTTGACCCGCTCTTTCAGGCCGGGCCAGCCGGGGCGATCTGCGGTTTCAACCTTCACCCGCCCATACCCCCGGGTGTGCAGCGCGCCGATGGCCACATGGGCCAGGGCCTGCCGCAGTTCTTGTACGGCTTGTGGGTCGCCGTACACTCGCCCCAGGAACACCACAGACTTGTTTTTGGGCTCATCCTTTTTGTTGCTTGTTATCACCGCTGGGGCTTGGGGCGCGAGCGCGTTCACGGTGTAGAGCATCTGGAAATGGGAAGCCCGACGGAAGCGGCTCAAGGCCACCTTGGTTTGGGCATGGTATCGAGGGCGAAATTGCTCGTAACCCACCCTGCCATGGGCTTCATATACGCCGTAGAAGCCTTCTGCCAGTTCCATCCGGCCGTCACATTGGGCACATGTAAGGGCGAAGGGAACGGTCACCTGGGCTCCGGCTTCACGCAGCAGGTGATAGGCCAGTTGGGGGAGCAAAGTATCCACCACCCCGTGCCCTTTGTTCTTAGACAGGAAGGCGGTCTGGAAGCCCGATTCGTGCTTGCAGGTCATGGCCGTGAAGGGGAGGGGTAACGTGTACAACAGTTGGCCATCATCCATCGCGGGGTAGAAATTCCAGATTCGCAGTTCCTTGACCTGAGCGAGGATGTCCTCGTCTTCCTTTCCTTGCGCTTTGAGCCACTCGGCCCAGGCACCCCGCAACAGGCGACCAGGAATGTAGGTGCGGGTTGCCAGGAACTGGGCATCGGGCCGAACCGAACCCAGCACCAGGGGCTCTTCGGGGGTGATTTTCAGCCATACCGGCTTCATTGGCCGCCTCCTAACCACTGGTTCCAGTGATGTTCCAGCACCCTCCTGTCTAATGGCTTGCCCTCAATCGTGCATTCGGCCTCGATGGTCTCCAGCCATCCCAGGCCGCGAGTACGCCCCGCACCCAACGCCGAGAGCATTTGGGCCGCCAGGATCACCAGAGCCGCGGCTTCTTCGGCTTTCTCTTGGGAAGGAAAAAGGCCTTGGATATCCGCCTGGGCCACCATAGGGCCAGCCGCGGTGGTTTCCACGAAGTACAACCGTTGGGGCACGGCCGCGCGACGGCGTCGGCTGATGGCTACCCCGGCGCGGATTTGGGGTTCAGATTTGGGCAACACGACATCATAGAAACGCAGAGGGGAGACTCGCCGCGGATTGCCGAATACCTCACAGGCCAGGCATAAATGGTTTGGATCGGAACACATATGTTTGGGGTTCGGGGCTTTGCAAGCTTTATCCCCCAAGATCCGTTCGGCCTGCGCCCGCAACGCGCCCTTGAGGGAGGTAGCCGGCAGAACGTAGGCACCATCATAGCGACGAACCATGGCCTTGTCCGCGCCCCAACGCCAGCGGTTGCCCGTGGTGTGAAAAGCCGTTTGCCATTTGAGGTGTAAACTGATTTTGAGATGCACCATTTAGTCGCCCTCCTCTTGAATATCCGGCCGCATGGCGCGGAGTTCAGCCAGTTCCAGGGCGTCCAGCAAAGGCGTTTTCCAGATGCGGCGCCCATTTTCCTCGGTTGGCCACCAGAGATAAATGGGGGTCTCGTCTTCTCGCTCAGCCCGGAAGGTCGCAGCCAAGTCTTCTAAGGCATCTATAAATTTCTCCACCTTTTCACGGTGCTCACCGCTCCTTCGTCGGGCCAGGTCATAAAGGGTCTGAGAAAGGGCAGCCCAGCGCCCCTTTTCGAGGGCCTCGCCCCAGCGATGGCGCAGGCTGCGGGGCCATGAAGCAAGGACGTCGACCACTGTTTGCATCTTTTGCGCCTGTTGCAGGGTAAAGGGCCGCACTGTCAGATGGAAATCGTCCAATTTGTATTGCTCCGTGATAGCCTCAGATTTGGTAACGGCAATGGCATTGGGTAACCATAGAAAGTTGATAGCGCTCGTTCGGTGAGCCTTAACTTTAGCCTTGGCTTTCTTGAGCAAGTCGGTTGCCAGCGCTTCCAGATAACGTACAGGGTGTTTAACATCCGCCACAGCAATGCCTACCGAGGCGGTGATCTTCTCGGGCCAGGCATCGGGCCAGTACCCTATGCAACCTTCCACTTCCTCCCGCACGTAGCGCTCAAAACGCTCCAGAAAAGCGATCGCTACGTCCCAGGCATATCCTGCCTGGATGAGCAGGGTCACATCGTCGCCGCCGATGTTGAGGATTTCGAAGGGCCAAACCTGTTCCCGCTCCAATGCCGGGCGGCAGACTTCCCATAATGCCTCAAATAGGGCACGCTTCGTGCCTTTCCGAAGACCGTAAGAAAGGGCTTCAAATTCTTGCTTGTTTTTCACCTGTTGCAACAGCCCACCGATGTTGTTCCCATCAGCATAGAAAAAGGCTAAGTAGGGCCGCCGCGCGCTCTTTATTAATTCATCAAGATCTTGAGGTGCTTCGCGTTGAACCTGGAGGTTCAACGCTTTAGCGAACCGATCGAACCATACCTTTCGCTCTTTTCTCCCTGTTTCGTGCCTTTGGTGGCATACCACACATACGCGTTTGATTTCTTCTGGATAAAGCACTTCTTCCTCCGCCACCCGCTTGCCACAGATGTCGCAGCGCTTGCCGAAGGGGAAGGCTTCAATAAAGGGCGCGGCCTGCTTTTGTTGTTTCGCCTCCCGCAACCTCGCGGCCAGGAACGCAACTCGGCGAGCAAATTCACCGGCCCTCTGAGATTCCTGATGGGCCTTCACCAAGCGACTCGCCCAGCCGTCGGCGATGTTTGGGGCAGGAGGAGGCGCAGCGGGGGCCTCTTCATAAACCACCGTGACCGTGGCTACGAGGGTGTGGTTTAGATAAATGCGTTCGATACGGCGCTTGATTTCCTCCGCTTTATCCGCAGGCACTTCAAACAGAAAACCCCCTCCGGAGCAGTAAATCGTTTCGCCTCCGTGCTCTTCTACATACCCCTGAACTCGTTTCTCGCATTCCACCAGACGCTGGCTGCCGCCGCGAATTTGGGGTAACGAGGAAGCCTCGAAGACATAGGATTTGATAGCATCGACATCGCCCTGAAGATAAACTGTATCTTGCGCCATAAATCCTCCTTTGCGTGATGCTCGGCAAAGATAAGATTACTTCCCTTTTGCTTCAATCCCCACCCCCACTTCCTCCTGAAAATCTCCCCAGGGGGTGGGGAGATGGCCCTGGGCCATGAGCCAGGCTCGGAAGACCCGGCGCAGGAAGCGCAGGTCCACCCGTTCGCCGGGCCAGGCGGCCCGGGCCGCGCGCAGGATGGCCGCACGGTGGCTGTCCAGGGTCGAAAGCGCCAGCCCCAAGGCGCGTGCGGCCTGGGTCCGGGTTTCCGTCGTCGCCAGGGCCCGCAGCGCCTCCCGTTGCCGGGGAGTGAGGCGACGCCACACCATCTCGCACCGCTGGCGGTCCCCTTCCTCCAGGTCCGGGGCCAGCGCGCGGCGCACGGCCTCGGGCGAGGCCTCCAGCAGCCCCCGCAGCCCGGGAAAATACGCGGTCCAGGGGACGAAGGGCACGCTGAGCAGCCGCACCGTGCCCGGCGGAAGGTGCATACGCGCACCATCCCGCACGCGCGGCAGCCATTCACGCGGGGTGTAGATGTGCCACACCCGGTCCTGGGACGAGCCATAGGTCATGGCCGCAGCGTAAAGCATGATGCCCAAGGCGCGGCGGCCCCCCGTGATGCTGAAGTGCAGGCGATGGCCGGCCCGCTTCCAGTGCTGAACCCGCTCACGGACGCGCGCCCAGGCCGCGTCTAAGTCGCCATCTGTTAGCAAATCGGGTAAGGGACGCCCCGAGAGGTCGTTGAGGGCATAGGCCTGATAACGGAGGCCGCGATAAGGTCCGTATTGCTCGAATTCCCGCGCCAGCCGGCGGTGGGCGTCATGATAGCGAGCATTGCCGCCGGGGAACACCGTTTCCACCACTTGAGGGCGGATGCCTCGCGCCAGGAGAGCGTCCAGGGTGAAAGTCACAATTTGCGGCTGTCCCCCCAATGAAGCGATCAGCACCTGATCTGGCATGTGCCCCCCAATCGTGGTATAAAACCCAGCACGAAAAAGCCAGCGATAAAAGTATAACATGAACAAACTTAGGCGCAAAGCCCCCCTGCCGGCCCTTGTGCTCATGGGGCCGCCCCATAGCGGCAAATCCGTACTGGCCTATCACCTGGCCCGGGTATTGCGGGAGCGGGACATCGCTCACTTCCTGCTACGCACCGCGCCCGACGGCGAGGGCAACTGGTTCTACGAAGGCCCGCCCAAGGCCGTGATTCCCCTGCGCCTGACCGCCAAAGGCCACTATACCCCGCAACTGGTGCAACGGATGCTGGACATCATCCGCCGACGCCATCTTCCTCTTCTGGTGGATATGGGGGGCAAACCGCGAGGCACCCAATGGGATGTGTTGCGGGCCTGTACCCACGGGGTGCTGCTTTACCGTACCGTGGAGGAGCGAGACGCCTGGCTCACCCGCATCCGGCAGGCGGAGCTGCCCCTGGTGGCGGTGTTACAGAGCCATCTCTCCGGGCCGGACCGCATCCTGCGGGCGTCGTCCTACCTGGAAGGGGTGATTTCAGGGCTGGATCGGCGCCGGCCCCAATTGGGGGAAACCTTTGAGGCCCTGGTGCGTCGGGTCGTTGCGCTGTTTCGCGCGCGCGAGGCCGACCTGGAGGCCTTCCATGCGCGTACCGCGCCGCGAGGGTTCACCTTCCTCAGCGAGCGGGCCCTGGCCCAGGCGCTGGGCAAGCCTCTGCCGCCCTGGTGGGAGCCCGAAGACATCCCCCGTCTGCTTCCCCATCTGCCTCAAGACCCGGTGGCCCTCTACGGCCGCGGCCCCACCTGGCTGGCCGCGGCGGTGGCCGCGTACCTCGCGCCCCGGCCCATGACCATTTTCGACGCCCATTTCGGTTGGGTGCGGGTGCCGGACCTGTCCTCCAATGCTCAGGCGCCGCTGGCGCTGGAGGTGGTCGAAGCGCACGGCGCGATATGGCTCAAGATGCAGCCCCGGGCTTTTTTGTTCCCTCAGGACCTGCCCCGGCCTTCGCTGCCGTCCGAGGCTTCCACCGTGATTTTGTGGGGGAAATTGCCCCGCTGGGTGTATGCCGCGTACGCCCGGGCCCTGGCTCCGCAGGTGCCGC
>JALWJZ010000006.1 GCA_026996855.1 Anaerolineales bacterium | reverse complement strand
GACCCAAACAGGTTCACCCAGTCCAAAGCGGCGCCCAGGCGCCGCACTCCAAAACCCTTCATCTTCCGGCCCAGCGCCGGATGACCGCCCGGGTCTCCGGCAAGTAGCCCGACCCAAACAGGTTCACCCAGTCCAAAGCGGCGCCCAGGCGCCGCACTCCAAAACCCTTCATCTTCCGGCCCAGCGCCGGATGACCGCCCGGGTCTCCGGCAAGTAGCCCGACCCAAACAGGTTCACATGATTGAGCAGATGGTACAGATTGTACAGGGAAAACCGCTCTTCCCACCCCGGCGCCAGGGGCCGCACCTCCTTATACGCAGCATAAAAGGCATCGGGAAAACGCCCAAAAAGCGCGGTCATGGCCAGGTCGGCTTCGGCCCAATTGCCAGGAAAAGGTGCATCAGCACCTTTTCTTCCTATCTTCCGGCCCAGCGCCGGATGACCGCCCGGGTCTCCGGCAGGTAGCCCGACCCAAACAGGTTCACATGATTGAGCAGATGGTACAGATTGTACAGGGAAAACCGCTCTTCCCACCCCGGCGCCAGGGGCCGCACCTCCTCATACGCAGCATAAAAGGCATCGGGAAAACGCCCAAAAAGCGCGGTCATGGCCAGGTCGGCTTCGGCCCAGCCGAAGTACGCGGCCGGGTCCACGATGGCCGGGTTCCCCTCCGCGTCGGTGGTGGCATTCCCCGACCACAAATCCCCATGCAGGATGGAAGGCGGCTGCTCCGGAACCCACTCCCGCAGGTGGGACGCGATGCGCTCCACCCGCGCCACGTCCTCCGCGGGGAGCAGGCCCCGCGAGTGGGCCAGACGGGCCTGGTAGAGCAAACGATGCCGGGCATAGAACTCGTAGCCGTCGTCGGTCCAGGGGTTGGGCTGGGGCGTGCTGCCGATGTAGTTGTCGTGGTAAAAACCAAAGCGGGGGCCGGTGTGCTGGTGCAGCCGCGCCATGGCCCGGCCGAAAACTTCCCAATAATCGGGCCGCCGCGGGCCGGGACGCAAATCTTCCATAAGCAAAAAGGTGGCCCCCCACAGGTACGGCCTGGGCACCCGAGGGCCGCCGGGCACCCGCAGGGCTTCCAGGCCCTCGGCCTCCCGCTCGAACATGTCGGGCGGGGTACGGTGGTTTACCTTCAGGAAGAACGTCTCGCCCGAGACGGTGCGCAAGCGATAGGCCTCGTTGATGCATCCGCCACCCTGCGCCCGGACTTCCACCACGGGGCCGTAGCCCTGCTTCTGCAGCCAGTCCACCACTTCCAGAGGAAGGGCCGCGGTCATTGGCCGGCCTCCGCTCCTTCGGGAATCCACCCCCGGGATTCCAGGTGGGCCAAAATCTTGGCCACGCTTTGCTCGGGGGTTTCCTCGTGGGTCCGGCATTCCACTTCGGGATTCTCCGGCGGCTCGTAGGGGTCGGAGATGCCGGTGAAGTTGGGGATTTCCCCCGCCAGAGCCTTTTTGTACAGGCCTTTGGGGTCCCGGCGGATGAGTTCTTCCAGGGGTGCGGTGACGTACACTTCCACGAAACGAGGAAGCATGGCCCGCACCCTGGCGCGAGTTTCCCGATAGGGGGAGATGAGCGCGGCGATGACGGCCACGCCGTGTTTGTTCAGCACCTGGCATACCCAGGCCACCCGCAACACGTTGGTATCCCGGTCCTCCTTAGAAAAACCCAGGCCCTTGCTCAGGTTCTGACGGATGACGTCGCCGTCCAGGATTTCCACCTTCAACCCCCGGGCCTGCAACTCGTCGTACAACAACCGGGCAATGGTGCTCTTGCCCGCGCCGGAAAGGCCGGTCAACCACACGGTAAAACCCTGTTCCATGGGCCATCCTCCTGGTTGGCGTTCCGCAGCGTCAAGGATACTGCAAAAAAGGTGGGGTATACTTCCCCGCACATGATACTCCCGACCACGGATGGATGCCACATGGCTTCGAAAGAAAACGTTCCCCCTTTCGTGCCTTTGCTGGCGCTTACGCGCGACGGCCTGGTGGAAAGTGTGCATTACGGCGGATTTGCGGTGGTGGATGCCACCGGACGCCTGCTGGCCGCGGCCGGGCCGGTGATGCAACCCCTGTACATGCGCTCCTCGGCCAAGCCCTTTCAGGTGATGCCTTTGCTGGAAGCCGGCGGTCGGGAGCGTTTTGGTTTTACGCCTGAGGAAATCGCGGTAATGGCCGCTTCCCACAGCGGCACCGAGCGCCACGTGGCCGTGGTGCAGGGGATGCACCAACGCCTGGGCCTGGGACCCGAACACCTGCAGTGCGGCGTGCATCCACCCCTGGATCGGGAAACGGCCCGGGCCTTGCGTCAGGCGGGGAAAGCGCCCACGCCGTATCACCACAACTGTTCGGGCAAGCACACGGGGATGCTGGCCTTGGCCCTGCTGCTGGGCCAGCCCCTGGAAACCTACCTGGACCCTGAAAGCCCGGTGCAACGGCGCATTCGGGAAACCCTGGCGGCCATGGCCCAATGGCCGCCGGAAGCCCTGCACGTAGGCACGGACGGCTGCTCCGCGCCCAATTTCGCGCTGCCCCTCTACCACGCGGCCTGGGCCTATGCCCGGCTGGTAGACCCGCGCGATTTATCCCCTTCGCGCGGCGAAGCCGCGCGGCTGGTGGCGGAAAGCATGATGGCCCACCCCTTCCTGGTGGCCGGGCCTCGGCGCTTCGACACCCGCCTGATGGAGGCCCTGCCGGGGAAAGTAGTGGCCAAAGGCGGCGCGGAGGGGTACCAGGGCATGGGCCTGCCGCCGGGCGTGGCCGGAGAGCGGGGCGTGGGCATCGCGCTGAAAATCGCGGACGGCGACGGCCGGCACCGGGCCGTCCCCGCGGTGGCCCTGGCCCTGTTGGAGGGCCTGGGTGTGCTCACTCCCCAGGCCCGGGAGGTCCTGAAGGACCTGGGGCCCATCTTCCCCGTGTTCAACCATCGAGGAGACATCCGGGTGGGTGAAGGCCGGCCCCTCTTCTCCTGGTAACGGCCTTTCCCCACCCCGCGCGTTTCGACGTTCTCAGAGATTAGGGGAAACCGTCAGAACCTGCATCGCCCTGATGCACGTGGAGACACGCACATGCCGGGCAACACCCTTCGAAAACGCCTCACCGGGCTGGCCTTGGGGTTGGCCCTGCTTTTGGGCCTGGCCGTGCGCCTGTACGATTTGACAGACCCGCCTTTGGACTTCCACCCCACCCGACAACTCCGGGGGGCCATCACCGCCCGCTACCTGTATTACCGGTGGAACCCTAAAGCCACCCCCGAAGAAAAGGCATGGGCTGCCCGCTTGTATCGCCGGCTGGCGCCCTTCGAGCCGCCGGTGCTGGACGCGCTGGTGGCCCTGACCTACCTGGTCTTGGGCCGGGAGGTGCTGTGGGTGGGCCGGGTGTACGCGTCGGCCTTCTGGGTGCTGGGCGCTTTGGGAACGTACACCCTGGCCCGGCGCTGGATGCCACCCTGGCCGGCCTTGGCCGGGACGCTGTACCTGCTCTTTCACCCCTTTGCCATTCGGGCCGGGCGCTCCTTTCAACCCGACCCCCTCATGGTGGCCCTGTTGGTGTGGACGGTATACGCCTGGGCGCGCTGGGCCGAAGAAGGGACCCGCGGGTGGAGCATCGCCGCATCCGCCCTGAGCGCCGCGACGGTCATGGTCAAAGGCTTCGCGCTGTTCCCGGTCACGCTGACGGCCCTGGTGCTGGCCGGTGTACGCTTTTCCCCCAAGAAACTGGTGCGCACCTGGCAGGTCTGGGCCATGTTGCTCCCCACGGGTTTGGGCTTGCTCGGCTACTACGGCCTGTACCGAGGGCTGCTGACCACCTACACCGGCCAGTGGACCCTGCCCATGCTCAAGTTCTGGCTTTCGCCGGTGTTCTACGTGCACTGGGGACACACCGTCATCGAATGGCTGGGCGGGGGCTGGTTGCTGGCCGCGCTCCTGGGGTATGCCCTGTTTGCACCAGGAGGCACCTACCTGGCCGTGGCCGGGGGCTGGGCTGTGGGATACGGGTTGTACGCCCTCTCGGTGCCCTACCAGACCATGACCCACAACTACTATCACCTGCTCCTGATGCCCTGGATGGCCCTGGGAATGGCCGGACTGGCCGCGGTGCTGGCGCCTCTTCTGGCAAAGCGCCCTCGATGGGCCCAGGGGCTGGTGGTGCTGGCCGTGCTGGCCGCGACGGTGTACGGCTCGGCCGAAGCCATCCGGGAAATGCGCATGAAGGACTACCGGGCCGAACCGGCCTTCTGGCAGAACCTGGTGGCCCGACTGCCAGAGGGGCGTTACATCGGCCTGCTGCAGGATTTCGGCTTTCGCTTGAATTACTTCGGCGGTCGCACCATGGCCCTGTGGCCTTCCACCGGGGTGCTGGAATTGCGCCGCTTGCGGGGCAACCCCGTGGACATGTGGCGGCTCTTCCAGGAGCGCACCCAGGGATACGATTACTTCCTGGTCACGGCCATGGGCCAGTGGGAGCGCCAGCCCGAACTCCGGGAAATCCTGACCCGTCATTACCCCGTTGTACTGGAAGGCGACGGCTACATCGTGTTCGACCTGCGCCACCCCAAACAACCGCCGGAACCCGCGGAAACGAAGGAATGACTTTTCCCGGTTCCATCCCAGCGCAAGGAGGCCGAGACCATGTCCGAATACTTCCGAATCGAAGGCGGTGTCCCTCTCCGTGGGGAAGTCGTTCCCGCGGGGAACAAGAACGCGGCGCTTCCCCTCCTGGCTGCGGCCCTGCTGACCGACGAACCGGTGGTGCTGCACAACGTGCCCCACATCCAAGACGTTTGGACCATGCGCCAACTTTTGGAAAGGCTGGGGGTGGAAGTAGAAGCGCTGGCTCCCAAGACCTGGAAGTTGCAGGCTCGCGAGGTACATCCTGCGCAACTGGATGCCGGGCTGGTGCAGCGCATCCGGGCTTCCATTTTGCTGGCCGGGCCCATGGTGGCCCGGTTCGGTCGCATTACCCTGCCCCCACCCGGGGGAGACATCATCGGTCGGCGACGCCTGGACACCCACGTCCAGGTGCTACGGGCCCTGGGCGCTCAGGTGGACTTCGACCGCACAGCCAAGCGGCTGGACTTCCGGGCCAGCCCACCTTTACGGGGCACCGAAATCTTGCTGGACGAGGCTTCGGTCACGGCTACGGAAAACGCGCTCATGGCCGCGGCCCTGGCCCGGGGTACCACGGTGTTGCGCAACGCGGCTTCGGAACCCCACGTGCAGGAACTGGCCCGGATGCTGGTGCAAATGGGCGCGCGCATCCAGGGCATCGGTTCCAACGTGTTGGTCGTGGAAGGCGTCGAACGCCTGTCGGGCACGGAGTTCACCATCGGCCCCGATTACCTGGAGGTGGTGAGTTACATCGGCGCGGCCGTGGTCACCCGCGGCCGGGTGCGCATCCGCAATGCGGGGCCGGAATACCTGGACATGGTGCGCCTGGTCTTCCGCCGGTTGGGTGTGGTGTGGGAGGTGGACGGCCCGGACATCCTGGTGCCCGAGGACCAGCCCCTGGAAATCGAACCGGATTTGGGCGCGGCCGTGCCCGAAATCACCACCATGCCCTGGCCCGGTTTCCCCACGGACTTGATGAGCATCGCCATCGTGGTGGCCACCCAGGCGCGCGGCACCGTGCTCTTCCACGACTGGATGTACAACAGCCGCATGTTCTTCACGGACAAACTGGTCCGCATGGGCGCGCAAATCGTGCTGTGCGACCCCCACCGCTGCCTGGTCAACGGGCCTACATCCCTGGTGGGCGAGGTGCTGGAAAGCCCGGACATCCGCGCCGGCATGGCCCTGGTGCTGGCCGCGCTGGCAGCCCACGGGGTTTCGGAAATCCACAACATCCGCCAAATCGACCGGGGATACGAGCGGGTAGACGAGAAACTGCGGCGGTTGGGCGCCCACATTCAGCGTATGCGCGAATAGACGAATGAGGAAACCTTGGGCTTCTCCAGCGGATACTCCATGTTCTCCGTGGCTCTGTGTGCGTCTTTGTTCGAACATGCAAAACGCCTGGTCACCCGCGTCCTTCGGTACAATGAAAAAGTCGAACTCGCAATTCCCCAGGAGGCAACCCGATGAAGACCTTTCGAGCACGACGTTTTTGGTGGCTGCTGCCCTTGCTGGCCCTGTCCGGGCTGCTGGTCTACCTGGCGGCCAGCCCCTCCCCTGGGCGCACCAACCCCGCGGAAGAAGCGCCCGCGCGCGTGCTTACCATCTCGGGCCAGGGTCGCGTACAGGTAGAACCGGACCGAGCCTGGGTGCGGGTGGGTGTGTACACCGAAGCCGACCGGGCGCAAAACGCGGTGGAGGAGAACAGCCGTATCTCGCACGCGGTCATGGAGGCCATCGCCGGTCAGGGCGTGGCGCAGGAGGACATCCGCACCGGACGGTACCAGGTCTTTCCCCGAGAAGAGCGGGACCGGGACGGCGTCGTGGTGCGCCGTTCCTTCGCGGTGGAACACGAAATCGTGGTCACGGTAAAGGAACTGGACCGTGTTGGCCGGATTCTGGACGCGGCCCTGGACGCCGGAGCCAACCGGGTCTACGGCGTGGCCTTTGGCTTGAGCCACCCTCAAAAAGCCCTGGAACAGGCCCGAATCCAGGCCGTGGAGGACGCCCGGCGGCAGGCCGAAGCCCTGGCCCAGGCCGCGGGGGTGAAGGTTCTGGGCATCCAGTCCATCAACGTGTCCGGAAGCCCCGTTTCTCCACCCCGCACCTATGTGGCCAAGGCCGAAGCCATGGCCGCGGACACGGGCGTACCCATTGCCCCCGGCACCCTGGAAGTCACGGCCACCGTGACCATCGTCTTTGAAATTCGTTGAAGTGGGTTTTACCCGGGAAGGCACCAGGCATACACGGGGGAAGGCGGGGCGCTGTCTGGCCCGGTCCTTCCCCTTTCGAGTTTCGAGTCGTTGGATCGCCGCGCCAACTTGCATTCCCCTTGCGCCCCCCTTAAGATGGAAAGCGAACCATGCATCAACGGCGCCATCGGCAGTTCTTCCAACGCGTGAGGAAAACATGCCTCCATTCAAGGCTCCACGCACGAAAACCGCGGCACCCGACCTGACCCCGCGCCAGGAAGAAATCCTGCGCCTGGTGCTGCAGGAGTACATTCGTTCCGGGCACCCGGTAGGCTCTCAGGCCCTGGTGGAGCGCTACCGCCTGCCCTACAGCCCGGCCACGGTGCGCAACGAATTCGCGGAACTGACCCGCAAGGGGTATTTACGGCAGCCCCACACCTCCGCGGGACGGGTGCCCACCCCCCAGGCCTATCGCTTCCTGGTACAGCGGTTGAAGCAATGGAGCGCCCCACCTCTGAAGGTGCAGGAAGAGGTACGGCGACGCCTGCGCCCTGAAGGCCCCGTCCAGGACTGGCTGGCCCAGGCCGCGGAGGTGCTGGCCGCGCATGCCCACGCGGCCGCCTGGGTCACGCCCCCGCGGCTGGAACATGCCCGGTGCCAGCGGGTACGGTTGCTCCCCTGGAACGGGCAGCGGGTGCTGGTCTTGGTGGTGCTTCCGGGAAACTGGGTCCATCAACGGGTGGTACGCCTGAGCCACCCCGTCGCGGCGGCCCGATTGGAAGCGTGGGAACGCCACCTGACGGAACGCTGCCGGGGACGCGCCGCGCGGGAGTTGACGGAACTTCCCCCACCTGAACACCCGGACCTGCGCCGTTTGTGGGAAGTGGTGCTGGACGAGGTGGACCGGGCGCAAACGGCCCCAGGGCCTGCGGTGTATCATCGGGGGCTGCGGTATCTGTTGAGTACCGAAGTCGCGCCCAAAGCCGTTCCCCTCCTGGAAGAAGGCCGACGTCTGCGCCGCGTGTTGCAATCCCTGGCCGCCCGCCTGCCCGTGGGCGAGGTGGAAGTGCTCATCGGCGGCACGGAGGAGGCTCCCCAGGATCTGCAGGGCTGCGCTTTCGTGGTCAGCCGCTATGCCGGACGGCCCCCGGCCACGGGCTTTTTGGGGGTGGTCGGGCCGTTAAGGATGCCGTATAATGAAACGGTGCCGGCGGTTCGGTTCATATCCCGGTGGTTGAGCCGACTTTTCACCGAAGGCTCTTGACAAACCGCAGCCTTTGGATACAAAGTAAAGGCGAAAGGCTACACGCAAAACGGGCTTGCGTCGAAAAGGCAGGCAAGGGGTTGTGTTTGGCAATCTACCCCGCTTATGAAACACCCCATCCTCCTTGCAGGAGGAAGACAAACCATGATGTTCGTGGAGGAACAACCGGTGAACGAGCAACATCTTTCCGACAACGCGCATTCGCATACCGCATCGGCCTCGAACGCGGCCGAGGTGGAAACCCTGCAACGCCAACTGGAAGAAGCGCGCGCCCAGGCCCAGGAATACCTGGCCGGGTGGCAACGCACCATGGCCGAATTCGACAATTACCGCAAACGCGTGGCCGCCCAGGAAGAGCAAACCCGGCAGCGCATTCGGGCCGATGTGTTCCAAACGCTGCTGGAAATCCTGGACGACCTGGAGCGGGCCCTGACCCACCCCAATCGCCCCAAGCGGGGAAAAAGCGGTGAATGGGCCCAGGGCATCGAGTTGATTTACCAAAAAATCAAGCACCTTCTGGAAGTCCACGGCGTGGAAGAAATCCCGGCAGCGCCGGGCGACGTCTTCGACCCCTTCCTGCACGAGGCCATCGGCTTCGTGGAGGATGCGCCCTACGAAGAGGGGCACATCGTGGAAGTGGTGCGCAAAGGGTACCGGGTAGGCGACCTGGTCATCCGCCCGGCCCTGGTCAAAGTGGCTCGTTGAGCTCGTTGATTGGCAACGAGCAAAACCTTTGCTTTTCGGGGTAGACAAGGCCGAAAACCGCCGTCGAATCGGGCGGTTTTCGGCCGTTTTGCGGATGTGGGCAGGCCCCATGTCGGTTTTCACGTGTGTGAACGTTCGTCCTTCATCCCTGACTCCTTGACCGCTCATTGTGTGGATGGGAACCCTATGCGACACGCCAAACGCGACTATTACGAGATTCTGGGTGTACCCCGCAACGCTTCGCAAGAAGAAATCAAACGGGCCTTTCGGCGTCTGGCCCGCCAGTACCACCCGGATGTGAACAAATCTCCCGATGCCGAGGAAAAGTTCAAGGAAATCAACGAAGCCTATGCCGTGCTCTCGGACCCGGAAAAGCGGGCTCGCTACGACCGTTTCGGACACGCCGGCGTGGACGACGTCCAGATTCCCCAGGACTGGGCGGACCTGTTCCAGATTTTCGCCGACCTGTTCGGTGACCTGGGCGGATGGGAACGCGCCGGTTCCCGCCGCCCTACCCGGGGCCGGACCCTGAACGTGACCCTGACCCTTTCCTTCGAAGAAGCAGCCTTTGGAGGAACCAAAGAAATCCACGTGGAACGGTACGAGCCCTGTTCCACCTGCCACGGCACGGGCCTGCCCCCCGGGGCGCGGCCTCAAGTCTGCCGCACCTGCGGCGGCCGGGGCGTGGTCCGACAGGCCCATCACACCTGGCTGGGCACCCTGGTGCAGGAAGTGGTCTGTCCCACCTGTCGCGGTCAGGGGGTGGAAGTCAGCGGTGTGTGCCCGGCCTGCCGGGGCAGCGGCCGAGAGCTCCGACAGGTGGCTTTGCACATTCCCATTCCGCCGGGCGTGGAGGACGGCACCCGCCTGGTGATTCGCGGTGAGGGGCACGTGGGCGAACGGGGCGGCCCCCGCGGCGACCTGGCCGTCCACATTCGGGTGCGCCCCCATCCTTATTTCCACCGCCAGGGCGACGACGTGCTCATGGAACTGAAAATCAACGTGGCCCAGGCCGCCCTGGGCGCGGAGGTGGAAGTACCCACCCTGGAAGGGACGGCCCGGCTTTCCATTCCCCCTGGTACGCAACCCGGCCAGGTGTTGCGCATCAAAGGTCAGGGCATCCCCCGGCCCAAAGGCGGTCGCGGCGACCAACTGGTCATCATCCAGGTGGAAATCCCCAAACGACTGAGCGCGGAACAGCGTCGCCTATTCGAGGAACTGGCCCGCACCCTGAACACCCAGGTGCAACCCCAAACCAAAGGGGGCCTGTTCGAGCGCCTCCGGGAATGGTTGAGCGGTTAGAGGAAAGCCGAGAAGGCCCCCTTTCCAAGCGGCGCTTCCGATGATTTCGCAAGCACCCCCGCCGAAATGAGTTCCCCCTTACCCGAATACCTGCACCAGCAAAGGGGCAAACAACAGTGCGGGCAGCCAGTTGCCCACCTTCATGGGGCGCAGTTGAAGCAAACTGCTCATGGCCAGCCCGGCCAGCAAAACGCCACCGGCTGCGGTCATCTCCGCCATCATGACTTCGGTCACCCAGGGCTGCAAGGTGGAAGCGAACAGGGTGAGCCCCCCTTGATACACCAGGATGACCACCGTGGAAAACAGCACCCCCACCCCCAAAGTGGCGGCAAAAGCCAGCGCGGAGAAGCCATCCATCACCGCTTTGGTAGCCAGAATCTGGTAATCCCCCGTCAAGCCGTCTTGCAACGAACCCAGAATGGTCATGGGGCCCACACAAAAGAGCAGGGAAGCCGTCAGGAAGCCTTCCACGAAATGGGACCTGCCCCCTTCTTCTTTGCGGGAAAAGCGGGCCTCCAACCAGCGGCCCAGGCCCTGAAGGCGGTCTTCGATGCGCAGCCATTCGCCCACGCCGCCGCCCAAGAGCAGGCCACCCAACACGTACAAAGGATTGGCCGATTCCATGAACATACGCACCCCCAAAAGCAGGGTGAACACCCCAATGGCGTGAAAGATGGTGTTGCGCACGGATTCGGGTACCCGTTGCCCGAAGACCAGGCCCAGGCTGCCCCCAGCCAGCACCGTGGCAATGTTCAGCCAGGTTCCCACCATAGCGTTCACCTCCTGCTTCCTTCTCGGGAAATGTGAAAACCGCCCGGGACCTGCGAGCCACGATACGACCCGGCCCCTTCGTCCCAGGATATGAAAAATCGGGACGCTTCGGGCATCCCGATTTTAGGGGTGTAAACGAAGGTACAAAACAATGGTGCTTCTACCCGCGAGGGGTTTGGATGCACCCGCTATGCCTGGTCGTCGCGAGATGCGCCCACCGAGGTGGGCATTTTCCCCGCTGCCTGCAACTCCAGAAGTTCCAGGACGAAGCACAGCGAAGAAAGCCGGTTGAGATACCGAGCCCCTTCGGGGTTACGGAACAACCCCAGACGCATGAGGGTGAAGACCCGACGTTCGGCCCGACGCACCACGGTGCGGGCCAGGGCCAGGAAACCGCTGCTCAAAGTCTCGCCAGGCAGGATAAATCCCGTCAGGCGGGGTAAATCGGGCGCATAACGGTGGATTTGCTCCTCCAACCAGGCCACGGATTCCAGGTCGATGCGGCGAAAAGTAGCGGCCTGCTCCGGCGTGGCTGCCACTTCGGCCATGAGATGGTACAGGTCTTGTTGCACCCGAGCCAGTATGGCGGGAATATCCGGGTGGGAAGCCGTATTGCGGGCCAGGCCCAACACGGCCGAGGCTTCGTCCAGCGCGCCCAGGGCCTCGATTTGCGGGTGGTCCTTGGGCACCCGCACCTCCCCCAACAAACCGGTCCAGCCCTGGTCGCCGGTGGCCGTGTAAAAAGGGGTCTTACCTCGCGCCATCGCGTTTTCCCTGGCTGCTCGAGGATGTGTCGAAACGCGGGAACGCGCCCTTGGTTCCAGAAGCCCGGCCAAGGGGAAGCGCTCCTCGGCCCCTTCAATCCCCTGTCGAGGCATACGGAACCCGGCTGTACGGATATCGAGAATATCGAGAAGGCACGGGCCGCTCGTGGATTTCCACCGGGCGGTCGTGTTGGTCGCCTATGATGGCCTCGATGTACGATTGTACAATGACCTCGCGCCATCGCACCTCGGCCTGGGGCACTTGGTAGGCCACATGCCCGCGGTGGCTGACCAGCAAGGCCGTTTCGGCGCGCAGGTCCAGCAGCATCTCCGGGTGGGCCACACGCCGGCGTTCTTTCAAATGCAGCCGTACCGGTTCATGGACCTGCTTCCAGGCGCCGTACACTTCCAGGCCCAGGTACGGCAGGAAAGGCTTCCAGGCCTCCCAATGTGCGTACGCATCCACCACCACCGGCCACATGGCATAGCGGGGGCCCTCCCGGAAGAATTCCTCCAGGCCTGTCAATTGATCCACGACGCGATGCGTGCCCGCGAACATCACCATCCAATGGGTCGGCCCTCGGACGCCTTTGGCGCGACGCTCCAGGAATGTTTCATAAATCCTTTGCCATCCGGCCTGCCAATTCCAGGCCCCCGTCGGCGGGACTCGAAGGGCAGCAGCCGAGGAACCGTTCACGCCGTGTGTCAAGGCCTCCAGATCAGCGGAGAAAAATCGGCTTTCCACGTCGTCCCTGTAAGCACCGTACACACCCTGCCAGAACGCCGGCTCCCAGGCAGGTTGCCCGCGGCCATAGCGCGTCAACAGAATGTACTGAATGCGGCGAGGGTCCGGTCGCCCAAGAGCATCGCTGGAGGTGTAGTACAAAGATTCCATGGCCGGCGCGGCCAGGTGCCAGGCCTCGGTCCAGGTTTCGGCAAAGAAACCAAACCCTCGCAAGCCTTTTTGCAACAAATTCGTCCAGAGGGGGTAATCGTAAGAACCTTCGGGAAGGCCGAAAAGCACGGTATAAGGAAGGAAGGGGCCGTATTCTTCGACGAGATCGACAACGTATTTCCGTACCGTATCACCACCGAAAGCCGGCCCTTGGGGCTGGGACGGCCCGGTGTACTTCAACCGCGGATCAACGAACTCCATGGTAACCTCCCGCGGGCACAAATCCCCTGTTCGTCTGGGCTCCTGCCCAAACGAAGCCCTCACGCCCGCTCTTTCATACATAGAGATGCGCGAACCACCCCAGCCCTCCTCAACAGCGTCACCCCCAGAACATCTCCTTCCCCGAGAAGTCGGTCCCCATCTCGAGGCGATGCGGCTGTTGAGGAGGAATGAGACGGTGCGCTCCTATTATACCGCAAAGAGCAGATTTGTTACGATAAAAACGCGGAAGCGAGAAAGTGTTGGACCCTATTTTGATGCGTAGAGCCTTTGTGGTAAACTCAAGCGCCAGGCGGGATGTGAAATTCCACACACAACACGTTTCCGAAAGCACAAGCCTTCTCCGCGGCAAAACGCTGTCACCATGGAAGCAATTATTTGGGCATAGGAGGAGACGAAAAACATGGAACAACCCAAATCATCCCCGAGCCCTTCCCAACCATCCCCCCCACCCTATGCTTACTACCTGGAAGACGAGATCGATTTGCGGGAATTGGTGCAAACGCTCTGGCGCCATCGCTGGCGTTTGATTCTGCCCAGCGTGGCTCTGGCCCTGGTCGCGCTGGTGGTCAGCCTGCTCCAACCCAAACAGTACCGGGCCACGGCGTACGTAAGAATCCATACCCCCGTCAAAAGTGCTCTGGTGACGCAGCCCACATCCAAAGAGGTACTCACGATTGCAGAGAGTTCCCAAGTGCTTGCCGCCCTGGCCGACGACCCAAAGGTGCAAGCCTTGTATCAGGACGTAGACAATTTCTCGTCCCGTTTTTTGAAAGGACGCGTGCAGGCGAAGAAAGAACTCGAGACCTATTTCGCACTTATCTATACGGATACCGAACCCCAGCGGGCAGCCGCCATGGCCAATCGCTGGGCGGAAGTTCTCATTTCCACTTTGAATGAGATATACGGAATTGACGCGGCTCTGGAGCAGATAGAAGCGCAGATGGAAATTGCCCGCCGCGAATATGAGCGTGCACAGGAGGAATATCTGGCGCGTCTACAGGAAGACGAAGGGCCTTTGCTTATGGTACGTTGGCAGCAGGCACATGATACTTTGGATTGTATACGGTCTCGAATCGACGAGACCCCCCGTTTGCAACAAATGTTGCGCAACGCATCCAGAAAGGTAACCAATCAACCTCAGGATACGACATTGCCCCTCTCTTTGGTTTTGGACCTTTTGAACTTAGAAAGTCGTGTCTTCAATTTTGGTTTGTGTAGCAGCGCTCCGACTGCCCCGGGCTTCTTTTTGCCGGCCTACGAAATGACTACTCAAGAGGCATTGCGCTTGTTGGAGGAGATGGAAGTTACTTTGAAGGAACAAAGGCAGGATTTGCAAGAGGAGGAAAAGCGCCTTTCTGAAGAGATTCGGCAACTCCAAAAGGAAATCGAGCTAGCGGAAGCGCAAATGCGGGAAGTGCAGAGCGAACGGGAAAGGGCCTGGGATGTATATCAGGACTTGCGTCAACAGCGGCTTCATCTGTTCTCCCTTCGGGAAACAGGCTGGCAGGTGGCCAGCCTGGTGGTGGAGGCCTCCCCGCCTCATGCGCCGATATCCCCCCGGCCAGTGGTCAACACCGCAGTGGGTTTCGTCGTGGGCTTGATGGTCGGCTTCTTGTGGATCTTCGTGCCCAAATTGTGGGAGTGAATGGATGGCTCAGTATCTGGTGACGGGTGCTGCAGGCTTCATCGGTTCGGCCGTGGCCCAACTTTTGCTGGAGCAGGGCCACCAGGTCATCGGCGTGGACAATTTCAGCGAGGCGTATGCCCCCGAACTCAAAGCCTGGCGGGTGCAACGTTTGCAGGCCCATCCTCGTTTTCGATTCGTCCGCCTGGATATTGCGAAACGGGATGAGGTCGCGGCGCTCTTTCGCGAAATGGTCAGGCCGGCCGTGGAGGCCATTTTGAACCTGGCCGCTTGGGCCGGTGTACGGCGATCGGTGGAAAACCCTTGGATTTACTATGAAACCAACGTAACGGGCACGCTGAATTTATTGGAAATGGCCCGGTCGTACCGGGTGCCGAAGTTCGTCCTGGCGTCCACGTCCAGCCTGTACGGCAAGCACAACCCCATGCCCTATCGAGAAGATGCGAACACGGACCGCCCCCTGTCGCCTTATGCCGCGTCCAAGAAGGCCGCGGAGGCTTTGTGCTACACGTATCATTACCTGCATGATCTGGACGTCACGGTGCTCCGGTATTTCACCGTATACGGCCCCGCCGGGCGACCGGACATGAGCATTTTCCGCTTCATTCGCTGGATTGCCGAGGGCGAGCCGGTGCGCATTTACGGCGACGGCACCCAAAAACGGGATTTCACCTACGTGGAGGATATCGCCCGGGGCACGGTGGCCGCGTTGCGGCCGTTGGGGTATGAGGTGATTAACCTGGGAAACGACCGTCCGGTTTCTGTGAATCGGGTGATCGAACTCATTGAGGGCTATCTGGGCCGGAAAGCCCGGCGCGTGTACGAGGATGCCCACCCCGCGGATGTGCCGGCCACCTGGGCGGATATTTCGAAAGCGCGGCGTTTGTTGGATTGGGAGCCTAACGTTTCTATTGAGAATGGGATAAAAAAGACGGTGGAGTGGTATAAGGAAAATCGGGAATGGGTGCATCAATTGCCCCTGCCATAGTCGAGGGAAGCGACGCAATGTCTCACACGGAAGCACGGAGCACATAGAGTTATAGGTGCATCGTAGTTCCCGGCGTAGGATTTTGACCTACGGAGCAAACGGATGCAATGAGGGTATAATGCCCACTTGCTCAAAGATGCGGAGAGAGAAGGTATCATGATGGAATGGAAACCGAAACGCATCGCAGTCATTGGCCTTGGATATGTGGGTTTGCCTTTGGCCGCGGCTTTCGCCCGGCATTGGCCGGTTTTGGGGTTCGACATCAACGCGGACCGCATCGAGGAGTTGCGCCGGGGTTACGACCGCACCGGTGAGGTTTCCCCAGAAGACCTGGCGCATCCCAACCTGGATTTCACTTCCGATGCCGGGGACCTGGCCGAGTGTGATGTGTACATCGTGACCGTGCCCACACCCGTGGACAGGGCCAAACGACCGGACCTGGGGCCCCTTACCTCGGCAACCCGCACGGTGGCGCGATATCTCAAGCCGGGCGATTTGGTCGTGTATGAGTCCACGGTTTACCCGGGATGCACGGAAGAGGTCTGTGTTCCGCTGTTGGAAGAAGGTTCGGGTCTGAAGGCCGGCAGGGACTTCAAAGTGGGCTACTCGCCGGAGCGTATCAACCCTGGGGATAAGGAGCATACTCTGGAAAACGTGGTTAAGGTGGTAGGCGGCATGGATGCCGAGACCACGGAGAAACTCGCCTACCTGTACGGCAAAGTGGTCAAAGTGGGCGTGCATAAGGCGCCGGACATCCGCACGGCCGAAGCGGCCAAGGTCATCGAGAACGTGCAGCGGGACCTGAACATCGCTTTGATTAACGAACTGGCCATGCTGTTCCACGTGCTGGGTCTGGACACCCATGCGGTGCTGGAGGCGGCGGGGACGAAGTGGAACTTTCTGCGGTTCACGCCGGGGCTGGTGGGCGGCCATTGCATCCCTGTGGACCCCTATTACCTGACGTATAAAGCCCAAGAGGTGGGCTTTCACCCGGAGTTGATTCTGGCAGGCCGCCGCATCAATGACGGGATGGGCCGCTACGTGGCCCAGGAGACGGTGAAGTTGCTCATCAAGGCCCGGCGGGTGGTGCCGGATAGTCGCGTTTTGGTTTTGGGTGCCACATTCAAGGAAAACGTGCCGGATGCCCGGAATTCGCGTGTGGTGGATTTGGTTCATGAATTGCAGGAGTATGGGTGCCATGTGGAGGTTTACGACCCCCTGATTCCCCCGGACGAACAGCAGCGCCTGGGTTTACCTTTTCTGCAAGAGGACCCCTTTACCTCGGGCAGGCGGTATGAAGCCGTGATTTTGGCCGTGCCGCATCGGGTGTTTTTGGTGCGAGACTGGGACGCCATGGTAGGCCTTTTTTCTAAGGAGGGATTGAGGGTATTGGTAGATATCAAAGGTGCACTCCGAGTTCCCCCAACATCAGGTTTCCTCTATTGGAGGTTGTAACGCGTGCCGAGCATATGGGATGGGTTAGCGGCCCTGTTGGTCAAAGTGGGGCAAATTTTTTTGAACTTAGGGGTGGCTTTATTATTGGCCCATTTTTTAGAACCAGAGGGTTACGGTTTGTTTGCTCTGGTGATGGGGCTTTCTTTGGTATTCAGTATGATAGCCAACCTGGGTATCCCTACTTTACTGGTGCGAGAACTTCCACGATATGCTGCCATGGGGAGATGGAGCTTGTTCCGGGGGATTTTTCGATGGGCATATACTTCAGTCTTAAGCATGAGCTTGGTTCTAAGCATTGCCTTGTGGCTTGGTGCCAAACTTTATCCGGCACGAGCTGAGTCCTTACAATGGACAGCATTGTTTGTTCCTTTATATACTTTGCTTTTTCTCCAACGCGGCATGTTGCAAGGATTGGGGCATCCCATACTAGCTCAGTATCCCCGCTCCTTGTTCACAGACGGGATTTTTTTGACTTTGTTTTTTATTTTTCGCAGCCCAAGGAATGTCACTTTGGTGCTTTTGCTTTACTGGTTGAGCTTGGGAGCCTCTGTTGGTCTTTCTTTCTGGTGGATTCGCAAATTTTTTCCCTCCTTGGTAGAAGGACAGGAAATTGAATATCGTATCCGTCCTTGGCTGTTTAGTGCTTTACCGATGTTGTTTATCGGGGGATCCGGTTTGGTCCATCAGCAGATTCCTGTAGTCCTTACCGGTTTTTTTGTAGGGAAATCTGCAGCAGGTGTGGTAGATGTGGTCCTACGAGGCGCTTTGTTGGTGGGTTTGCCTTTAATGGCGGTAAACATTATTTTGGCTCCAAAAATTGCTGCTCTTTTTGTTCAACATCGCACAGCAGAAATACAGCGCTTATTACGGTTTCACGTGCGCTGGGCATTTTTTCTGGCCCTAATATTGGCTGGAGGTTTGGTGGTATTTCGCTTTCCCCTTCTGGAATGGTTAGGGCAAGGATACACCCAAGGGGCGTCAGGATTGCTGATCGCTGTATTGGGTCAATTGATTAATGTAGCGTCCGGTTCGGTTGTTACGTTGCTCAATATGAGTGGTTTGGAACGAGAAGCACTAAAAGGCCAGATCATAGGAGTGGGATTGACATGTGTAAGCGGCCTGATATTGATTCCTTGGATGGGTGTAGAAGGTGGGATCTGGGCTTATGTCTCGGGATTGGTTCTACTCAATCTGTTTTTGATTTACAGCGTGCGCCAGCGCTTGGCTCTGCACCCTTCGATTATTGGATAAGGATGGCTTAGTATGCTTCAGGAAAACCATTTGCGGATTTTGTATATTGCAGGATATGGACGCAGTGGCTCAACGCTCATTGAGCGCTTACTAGCTACAGATAGACGTATTTTGGGGGGCGGTGAGATTGCAAACCTCTTACTCATGTTGCTCTTCCCTGAACGCGCTACAGTCCCGGTACTTCGCTGTTCTTGTGGTGCGCGGTTGGAAGAGTGCCCGGTTTGGGGAGGGATTGTGCGCCGCTTACAAGATTTGCCCAGAAGTCGGTTATGGCTTTATTTGGCGGCACAACGTGCTATGGAATCCTTGGTAGGGCATACATTGCAACTCTTTCGGTGGCCTGGGATAACTCGTATCTATCAAGAATTTACTCAAATGGTCTTTTCCCATTTATTCCGTTTCAGGCATCAAGTGGTGATTGATTCGTCCAAGACTATACGTTTATATGCTTTTCGTCCTTGGGCTTTGGCCCGGTGGAGTGGATATAAAGTGTATGTGCTGCACCTGGTTCGGGATGGTCGTGGTTGTATGTGGTCGAATCTTCGGGGTGATAACGTGAAAATGGAACGGGGGCTTTCGGACGCACGTCGGCCGGCCGCCGCACTACGTACAACACTGAGTTGGCCTTTGGCTAATTGGGCAGCGCGCAAATTCGGAGAGCAATTTCCCGATATGTATCATTTGTTACGCTTTGAAGACTTTCTTCACTCTCCTGAAACGGCATTGGAAAGCCTGGCTCGGTTTTTAAACATGGAATTGAGCGAACCTCTTCAATGGTTGACCCGTATGCGTTCAGGCAGAGTCGAAGTTCCGCGTACCCATCAAATAGCGGGGAATCGCCTCCGGTTTCAGTCTTGTTTGCAGTGGAATCCACCTGATCCATGGCAGAGACACCTGCCTACTCAGTACAAACGCTTTTTTTGGTACTTTGCAGGTTGGGAAGCGCGGCATTATGGATATACCCACAAATAAGACGAAGCCCGTTTCGTTCTTATCGGTCTTGGCCGAGGTTGCCATGGGTGGGCTGGGAAGAAACTTCCTTCGAGCAAAGCGTAATGTACACCTTGTGCTTTTTCTTCTATGGCTATTGTTCATTCCCTGGGTGAAGCTTGAGCTATACCCCCGTATCATCTGGGCCGACGCGCTGTTCTTGTTTTTTGGAGGGATGGTTTTCCTCCAATGGACCTTACAACAACGCCCTTTCCGGGCTTCTAAATTGTTCATATTGTTTGGTGCAATAATTACATTTTGGATAATGGCCGTTATAGTTTCAGGATGGCGTGTTGTCCACGTAAAGGCATATGTCTTTGAAACCATTGCCTATCTCTACCTAGCCCTGCTCAGCTGGCTTTTGGCCTATACCATAGTTTCTTCAGCGAAACTTTTTCAAAGGGCCTTCACTACCTTTACAGTTGGCTTCATAATTGTCTTGATGTTTGGAGGAATAGGACTACTGGATGCCTTTCTCTTCGGTCGTTTTTCACCTCTTTTCTACAACGAAGCTCGCAAACTTATCGCCACATTCAAATTTCCCAACCAGTTAGCAGGATTCTTGGTTTTATTCCTTCCGGTTGTTGTCATGCGCAGTCTGTATGCCCGATATCGGAAAGAACGCTGGTTCTATGGAGGATGGACCTTACTTACTTTGATAGAAATCGTAGCCAGTGGTTCCCGTTCAGGATTGGTGGCAGCGTTCTTCGGTCTGGGTCTGTGTGTTCTATTTGCGCTTTCAAAATTACGCTTGCGCTATATTATGTCAGTCAGTGCATTAACAATGGGTTTTGGCCTTGCTGTAATTTACCTTGAGCCACACATTCGAGTTATCCATCGTGCCTTCAGTGCTTTGCAATTGCTGTTCCATGGTGAAATCACGGACCCTTTCCGTCGTGAGAATTGGCGTCTTGCCCTTTGGCTTTTTGAGCGTTTTCCCATCACTGGATATGGTATAGCCAACGTGGCTTTAGATTACGAATATGAAATCCATAACACCTACCTCACCGTTGTAGCCGAGACAGGACTTTTTGGTTTTTTTGCTTTTTCCTCCCTTATGGCTTTTATTCTGGTTCTCGCGTGGCACAATACCCGCTTGGTAAAATACGCACCTCAATGGTTTGGCTGGGCTTATGGGTTGTGGTTTGGCCTGTTGGCGGAAATGCTCTATGCAACACAACATCACATCCTTCGCACCCGCCATTTGTGGGTGACTTTTGGATTGATCGTTGCCCTAAATGTATGGCTTCGCCGCGCCCATCGAAGTGCACGATTTTACACGGAGTTGACTTGATATGTGCGGCATAGCAGGTTTTTGGCAGCTGACCCACCATGACGAGGCGGCGAATCGGGAACGCCTTGAGGAGATGAACTCCACCTTAACCCATCGCGGCCCGGATGAGGCCGGCTATTTCTTGCAAGGCCCTGTGGGCCTGGCCAACCGTCGGTTGAGCATCCTGGACCTGGAAGGTGGACGGCAGCCAGTCTTTAATGAAGACAGAAGCCTGGTGGTGGTCTATAACGGCGAAATTTACAACTACCCCGAACTCCGGCGGGAACTGGAAGCCAAGGGGCATCGTTTCACCACCCGCACGGATACCGAAATCCTTGTGCACCTGTACGAGGAGCACGGCACCGAGATGGTGAGCCGGCTGCGCGGCATGTTCGCCTTTGCCCTCTACGACCGCCATCGCGGCGAGTTGTTCCTGGCTCGCGACCCCTTCGGTATCAAACCGCTGGTGTATGCCGAGCTTCCTTCGGGCTTCGTTTTCGCTTCGGAACTGCGGGCTTTGCTCACCTGGCCCGATTTCCCCCGCGATATCGACCTTGAGGCCGTGCACCTCTACGCGGCCTACAATTACATCCCCGCGCCGTACACCATCTGGAAGGCCGCGCGGCGCCTTCCGCCAGGGCATTGGATGCGTGTCCGTGCCGGACGTGTGCTGGAAATCCGCCCCTATTTTCACATTCAAGGTGAATCCCGGCCGGATACCGCTGAAGAGGCTGTCGAGCGCCTGGCCCAGGTGCTTCGGGATTCGGTCCGGGCCCATTTGATTTCGGATGTGCCGCTGGGGGCCTTCCTTTCCGGCGGCCTGGATTCCTCGCTGGTTTGTGCTCTGGCACAGGAAGCCCTGGACCAGCCCCTGCGTACCTTTACCGTCACCTTCCCCGAATGGCCGGTGTACGATGAATCTCGTTATGCCCGCCGTGTGGCCCAACATCTCGGAACCCATCATGAAGAAATCCCTGTGACGGCGCGCGAAGCCCAGGATGCCCTCATCGACATCGTCACTCATCTGGATGAGCCTTTCGCGGATTCCTCCCTGGTCAACGTGGCCATCATCAGCAAAGCGGCACGCCAACATGTCAAAGTGGTGCTTTCCGGGGATGGCGGCGATGAGTTCTTCGCGGGGTACAACAAGTACCAGGGTCTTCGTCTGGCCGAACGGTTGAGCCGCTTCCCCTGGAAGGCCCTGGTGCAGGCTGGAAGCAGGCTTCCCTGGCCGGAACGCCGCGGCTCCCGGTTCGGCGAGCGGGTGCGCCAGGCCCGAAAACTGGCTCGCCTGTTCCACTCGGATGCTTTCGAACGCTATTACCGAGCCACGCTGGCCGCGGAGCCGGAACTCCATGCCCGGCTTTTGGCCCTGGATGGCGCCTCCCCGGATTTGCCCAGGCGCGTGCTTCAAGAGGTGTGGAAGGCAGTTCATGCTCGGGGCTTCCGGGAAGTCAACGGATGGTTGTGGAGCGATGTAGCATTCGTGCTGCCGTATGATATGCTTCACAAAGTGGATACAGCCAGTATGCGCCACAGCCTGGAGGTCCGGGTTCCTTTGGTGGACGTGGAAGTTGCGCGTACGGTGGCCGGCCTGCCAGGCGAATGGAAATTGCGAGGGTTGGAACGCAAGTGGATTTTGAAACAAGTTGCAGCCCGGTATTTTCCCAAGGAAATTTTAGAACGCCCCAAAGGGGGTTTTGGCCTTCCGATTGGCGAATGGATGCGCGGGGAGTTACGTTCTTTGTTTGAGGAACATCTTTTCGCCGAACCCGTAATTTGGCGGTCGGAGATTATCCGGCGACTTTGGATGGAACACCAAGAGCGCCGTCGTGACCGTTTCTGGGAATTGTGGAACATCTTCGTGTTCGAGATGTGGCGTCGCACTTGGAAACCTAACCTGTAAGGACAGAGCGCATGAAGCCGAGAACCGTGGCCATTGTAGGGCCTTACGCGCCCTCTGTGCTTCGTTTCCGGGGGAAGTTGATTCAGGACCTGCTCGCAGCGGGGCATCGAGTTTTGGCCCTGGCCCCGGATTACGCCGAGGAACACAAGCGCACCTTGCGTTCCTGGGGTGCTCTGCCCCTCGACTATCCTTTGGACCGAACCGGCATGCACCCTCTTCGAGATCTACGAACTCTGTGGGCACTATACGCACTTTTTCGCCGTTATCGACCAGATGTAGTTTTGGGGTATCATCCCAAGCCCGCCGCGTACGCGCCTTTTTCTGCCTGGTTAGCCGGAGTTCCCAGACGAATTGCCTGGATTGGCGGGCTGGGCTACGTGTTTAGTACGCCCAAGGCCACGTGGAAGACCCGAGTTCTCCGGCTTGCAATTCGTTTGTGGTATCGTCTTGCCTTCTGGGTGGCCCACCAGGTGTGGTTTCAAAACCCCGACGACCGGGAAGCCTTTATCACCTGGAACCTGGTGACGCCGGAAAAAAGCGTGGTTGTGGGCGGCACTGGAATCGATTTGGACGAATGGCCTCCAGCGCCGCCTTTCACCGAGCCTTTGACTTTCACCTTGATCGCTCGGTTGCTTCGGGAGAAAGGCGTACGGGAGTTTGTATCCGCTGCCCATGAAGTCAAACAGCGATTTCCAACTGTCCGTTTCCTGTTGATTGGGCCGGTGGATACCAACCCCGGGGCGGTTTCGGAATCCGAAGTGCGTGCCTGGATGGAAGCAGGCCTGGTGGAATGGATTCCGTGGGCGGAAGACGTGCGAACGTGGTTGGCGCAGACCAGCGTTTTCGTGCTTCCCTCGTATCGCGAAGGCGTACCGCGCAGCACCCAGGAGGCCCTTGCCATGGCCCGCCCGGTGATTACCACCGACGTGCCGGGCTGCCGCGAGACCGTGGTCAATGGTGTCAACGGATTTCTGGTTCCCCCACGTGACGTTTCGGCTTTGGTCGAGGCCATGCTACGCTTTGTTCGCCAGCCCGATTTGATTGCTAAAATGGGCAGTGCCAGCCGGCGTCTGGCCGAAGATCGCTTTGACGTGCGGAAAATCAACGCTCGATTGTTACCCCTCCTCCTTGGAGGTGAAGGTTGAGCAGAGTAGCATTATCCAGACAATTGCAACTGCGCATTAAACGGGTTCTGGATATCCTATTGGCTGCGCTATTGCTGGTGGTGTTTTCCCCGCTCATGGCCCTTATTGCTCTGGCCATCTGGATGACCATGGGCCGGCCCATTCTCTTCCGCCAGCCTCGCATTGGCTACAAGGGCCGCGTCTTCACTATTTACAAATTCCGCACCATGACCGATGAGCGGGATGAACAGGGGAATCTGCTTCCCGACGAGAAACGGCTGACCCCCTTGGGGAAACTCTTGCGCAGCCTCACCCTGGACGAACTCCCAGAACTCTTCAATGTGCTGAAAGGGGAGATGAGCATCATCGGCCCGCGACCGTTGCTGGTGGAATACTGGGAACTCTACACCCCAGAACAGCGCCGCCGCCATGATATGCCCCCAGGCATGGCCGGTCCGGTGTTGGCTTATGGACGGAATTTGTTATCCTGGGAAGAGAAATTCAAACTGGATGTATGGTATGTAGATAACTGGTCCCTATGGTTGGACTTCAAGATTTTCCTGCGCACTTTGTGGATGGTGTTGAAACGGGAAGGCGTCAGCGCGAAGGGATATGCGACTGCACCAAAGTTTAGAGGTAGAAATAAATAAAAGAGAGGAATGATCTATGCAAAAGCAAATTATCGTATATGGTGCTGGTGGATTTGCTCGTGAAGTAGCCTGGTTAGCCTCAGATTGCGGCTATCAAGTTTGTGCGTTTGTTGACGATAACCCTGAAAAGTGGGGGGAATTTTTAAACGGGGTGCCCATTATGTCAATAGAGGAGGCTAAGCAACGGTGGCCACGGGTTGAAATAATAATAGGTGTCGGCAATCCAAAAGTTAGAGAAAACATAGTGCAACGTTTGTTGTCTGATTACAAGGACATTCAATTTGCCATTCTGGTCCATCCACAAGTGCATTGCTCCAAATGGGTTGAAGTTGGGGAAGGGACTGTGATTACAGCGGGCAATATTCTAACAACTAATATACGTGTTGGTCGCCATGTTCACATTAATTTAGATTGTACTATTGGACATGATGCGATCATTGAAGATTTTGCAACATTAGCACCAGGTGTACACGTTTCAGGTTGGGTTCATATCAAAAAAGGAGCATACATAGGCACAGGTGCTGTAATTATCAATGGAGAGCCAAATAACCCGGTTGTTATTGGTGAAGAATCTATCATTGGTGCTGGAGCTGTGGTTACAAAATCTATACCAGATTTTGTAACTGCTGTAGGAGTACCTGCCAAAGTTATTAAGCACCATCAGTAGTTTGCGTACGATGAAGCAAGTTCCCCTTTCCCGCCCCGACATTACCGAACACGAAATCCAAGCCGTGGTGGAAGTGCTCCGCACGCCCTGGCTCAGCCTGGGGCCGAAACTGCAGGCCTTTGAACAGCGCATGGCTGCGTATGCCGGTGTTCCTTACGCGGTGGCCGTCAACAGTGGCACTTCGGCCTTGCACCTGGCCGTCAAAGCCCTGGGCATCGGGGAAGGGGATGAAGTCATCACCACGCCCTTCAGTTTTATCGCTTCGGCCAATTGCATCCTGTTTGAACGCGCCCGACCCGTGTTCGTGGATATCGACCCCCACACTCTCAACATCGACGTGAATCGCATCGAGGATGCCATTACCCCCCGGACCAAGGCCATTTTGGCCGTGGACGTCTTCGGGCATCCCGCGGAGTGGGAGGCTTTGGAGGACATCGCCCACCGGCATGGCCTGTTCCTGATCGAAGATTCCGCCGAAGCCCTGGGCGCGGCGTACAAAGGCCGCAAGGCCGGCGGTTTCGGAGACGCCGCGGTGTTCGCTTTTTACCCAAATAAGCAAATCACCACCGGTGAGGGAGGTGTGCTGCTCACCCGGCACGAAGATGTGGCCCGCCTGGCCCGCAGTTTACGAAACCAGGGCCGGGGGGAAGACGCCCAATGGCTGCAACACGTGCGGGTGGGGTACAACTATCGTCTCAGCGACATCAACTGCGCCCTGGGCCTGGCCCAGATGGACCGTTTGGACGAAATCTTGCAAAAACGGGATCGGGTGGCGGCCTGGTACAACGAACGCCTGCAACCCCTGGAAGAAAAGGGCCTCTTGCAGCGCCCTTATGTGGCTCCCCATGTCCGGATGAGCTGGTTCGTATATGTGGTACGCCTGGCGCCCGCGTTCGCCGGCGAAAAGCGGGACGCCGTGATCCAGGCCCTGAGGGACCGGGGCATCCAGTGCGGAAACTACTTTCCCCCCATTCACCTACAGCCTCCCTATCGCGCCTTGGGTTACACCCCGGGGGATTTCCCCATTACCGAAGATGTGGCTTCCCGCACCCTGGCCCTGCCTTTCTACGCCAACCTCTCCGAAGAAGAAGTGGACCTGGTCGTACACCATTTGTGGGAAATCTTGGTATGAAGACGCTCTTATACCGATGGCGCCCGTGGTTTTGGTTAGGTATGGATGCCCTCCTTTTGGGGGCTTCTTTGTTTCTGGCTTTCTGGCTTCGCTTCGATGGGCGCATTCCGGTTCAGTGGATGCAACATTTCGATTTTTTCTTTTTGGTTTCCTGCCTGGTCAAACTCCCGGTGTTTGGCTTCCTGGGGTTGTATCGTTTGATGTGGCGCCGCATTGGGATGCGAGAAATGATGCGCATCGGACTGGCCGTGGCGTTGGGCCAGGGTTTGCTGGGCACCTTTTACTTTCTCACCGGCCCTGCTTTTTCCGATGTGCTGGCGCAACAGTTCCCTACACTTCCCCGATCGGTACTGCTTTTGGATGGGGTGTTCACGTTGTTGCTGGTGGGGGGTGTCCGTTCGGCTTATCGGGCGTGGCAGACCCTCCAGGGCGAATGGCGCACCACCCAACATCGGCGCCGTGTTCTGGTAGTGGGCGCGGGCAATGCCGGCGCGCAGGTGGTACATACGGTGCAGAACGAGTTAGGCCATGTGTATCACGTGGTGGCTTTTGTGGATGACGATCCCGGTAAATGGGGCATGTTACTGCACGGTGTTCCGGTTTATGGCCCCCGAAGTCGGCTTCCCCACCTGCTTTCGGAACTTCAAATCCACGAAGTGTGGATTGCCATGCCCTCCGCACCGCCCGCGGTCATCCGGGAAACCGTTCACCTGGCCAAGCAGGGTGGCTTACGACACATTCGCATCGTACCCTCGCTGGAGTCCTTGCTGAGCGGTCAGGTACGGTTTCAAGACTTGCGTGAGGTACGGTTGGAGGATGTGCTGGGCCGCGACCCGGTGCGCGTGGATACCCATGAACTGGAAGCCTTCCTCCGAGGCAAACGGGTATTGGTGACCGGCGCTGCAGGTTCCATTGGGTCCGAATTGTGCCGGCGCATCTTGCGCTTTCGCCCGGCCGCGTTATGGGCTTTGGACCAGGACGAAACCGGCCTCTTTTACCTGGCTCAGGACCTGGAAGAACAAGGCCCCGCCGACATCCCGGTGCACACCGTAGTGGCCGACATTTGCCAGCCACACCGCATCGCTCAGGCCTTTGAAAAAGCCCAACCCCAAGTGGTCTTCCATGCCGCGGCCTACAAGCACGTTCCCTTGATGGAAGCCCACCCCCAAGAGGCGGTGTGGACCAACGTGTTCGGCACCCAACAGGTGGCCGAAGCCGCCTTGCAGGTGGGTGCTCAACGTTTCGTGTTGATTTCCACCGACAAAGCCGTCAATCCCACCTCGGTCATGGGGGCCACCAAACGGGTAGCGGAGCAATTGGTGCAATTTTTGAATCAGAAAGCCCTTCGGGAGGGCCGGCCGACCCGTTTCGTTGCGGTGCGGTTTGGAAACGTCCTGGGCAGTCGGGGAAGCGTGTTCCCCGTTTTCCAAAAACAAATTCGCCGGGGCGGCCCGGTAACCGTCACCCACCCCGACATGAAGCGCTATTTCATGCTTCCCTCCGAAGCCGCCCTATTGGTCTTGCAAGCGGGGGCCATGGGGAAAGGCGGAGAAGTCTTTGTCTTGGATATGGGAAAGCCGGTGCGCATCTTAGACCTGGCCCGGGAGATGATTCGCCTGGCCGGTTTTGAACCCGATGTGGACATCCCCATTGTGTTTACGGGTTTGCGCCCCGGAGAGAAGTTGTTTGAGGAATTGTTGACGGCCGAAGAAGGGACCGATGTCACCAAACACGAAAAAATCTACGTGGCGCGCCTGCAATTGCACCACGATGAGGCTACATTCTTTCAACTGCTTGAGGAACTCTATACCGCTGCCCGTGACGGTGACGATGAACAAATTATCCGCCTGTTGCAACGTCTGGTGCCCACCTATCGCCCCCAACGACCATGAGACC
>JALWJZ010000005.1 GCA_026996855.1 Anaerolineales bacterium | reverse complement strand
GTCGGGAAATCAACGTCAGGCGGGAAACGGAACCGATGGCAGCCAGGGCCTCCCCTCGAAAACCCAGGGTTTGAATACGAAACAGGTCTTCGGGCGTGGCCACTTTGCTGGTAGTGTGCCGGGAAACAGCCAGGGCCAGTTCATCCCGGGGGATGCCGTGTCCATCGTCCCGCACCTCAAGAAGGGTGCGCCCGGCATCCCGTACCCGCACGTCCACTCGTCGCGCGCCGGCGTCCAGCGCGTTCTCGATGAGTTCCTTCACCACCGAGGCCGGGCGTTCCACCACCTCACCGGCGGCGATTTGGGATATCAGCGTGGGGGGCAACGGGCGAATGGGCTTGCGGGACATGCGCAACCTACCGTGGGGGAAATCCAAAAATCGGCTCAACTTCCCCCATACCCTCGCGCAAGGGCTGTTTGAAAAAGGTCGTCAAAAGGCTTTGGGATGAAAGCCGGGCGAGTTTTTGACTTCCAGCAGGGGAAGGCCCACGGCCAGCATGATTAACCCCTGCCGTTCACCAAAGGCAATCACGTCGGGGTCCAGATGCGGCGCGGCAAAAGCCCCATAAATGGGCAACGATCGATACTCAGTCGGGAGGAAATCCCGGGCCTGCTTCAGTTTCTCCACGAAAGCCTTCACGTATTCGGCCCGCCCCTGGCTCTTGATTTCCATGACGAGCACGAAGTCCGGGCAAATGGCCAGCACATCAAATTCCATGCTTCGACCTTGCTGGCGCTTGCGCACCCGCTCGGCCTGTTCCACGAGTTTTTCCTTGGGGCAGCCAAAGACGGTTTCCACCACATACGGGGTGCTGGGTGAAAGCAGGTCTTCGACCAAGGTGCCATACTTGGCAGCCAAATGCCCCCACTGCTTGTTCATTTCACGAAGTTGGCGCTCCCATTCCCGGCGCATCTCTGCCAGGGCCTGCTGCCGCGTCCGGCGCTCTTCCTCCAGGGCCTGCTGCCGCGCCCGGTGCTCTTCCTCCAGGGCCTGCTGTTGCTTCTGGCGCTCCTCTTCCAATGCCCGTTGCTGGGCCGCCAACATCGCTTCCATTGCCCGGCGCAGTTCCTCCAGGGCCTGCTGCCGCGCCCGGCGCTCTTCCTCCAGGGCCTGCTGCCGTGCCCGGCGCTCTTCCTCCAGGGCCTGCTGCTGCGCCCGGCGCTCTTCCTCCAGGGCCTGCTCCCGCGCCCGGCGCTCTTCCTCCAATGCGCGCTGTCGCTCTTCACGCTCCCTTTCCAGGGCGTGCTCGATTCGCTCGAAGAAGGCCTCCATCTGGACCGCCATCTGCAAAACGGCCTGTTCGACTTGTGAAAGTCGGGTTTCCACATCCAAACCCATGGTTCACCCTCCCCAGGGCGTTGCTTTCATTGTAACAATGATGCTCCAAAAATCCAACGTTTTCGCCGAAGTTACACCGGTTCCAACTGCACGTGACCGCTCCGACCGCCGCGTTTTTCCACCAGGCGAATGTTGGTGATGCGCACCGTTTTCTCCACCGCCTTGGTCATGTCGTACACGGTGAGCGCGGCCACGGCCACCGCGGTGAGGGCCTCCATTTCCACGCCGGTAGGGGCGGTGGTGCGCACCGTCGCGGTGATTTCCACCCCCGGCCATTCGGGCTTCAGTTGCAACCGCACGTCCACATGGGTGATGGGCAGGGGATGGCACAAGGGAATGAGTTCCCAGGTGCGCTTGGCCGCCTGAATACCGGCTATCTGGGCCACGGTGAGCACGTCGCCCTTTTTCAAGGCCCCCTGCCGAAGCAGTTCGAAGGTTTCAGGCCGCATGTGCACCTCGCCCCGGGCCACGGCCACCCGTTCCGTAGCCAGTTTGTGGCCTACATCCACCATGCGCACCCGGCCCTCCGCGTCGATATGGGTCAGCGTGGGCTTTTCACTCATGCGCGTCCTCCACGGGTCGAAGATACGGCCCTTCCGGCCGGATGGAGCCGGTCCCACTGCCACAGAGCCAGGGCCAATACGGGAAGGGCCACCAGATGGCCCACACGCCACCCCGAACCCAGAACCCGGGCGTCGCCCCGTAAACCTTCGATGAACACGTACGCGCCCGCGCTCCAGGCCAGGAAAGGCCAGAACACCCACCCCGGAGGCCCGGGCCGGGAGGTCTTCAATCGACGGTGCAACGCGAGCAGGATGAGCAAAGCCAACGCGGCCCAATACAACGCGGTGGGATGCCGCTTTTCCCCAAAAAAGTACACAGCCCAGGGTAGCGAAGTGGCCATGCCAAAATACGAACCGCGGGCCGCATGAAACAGGGCCAGTCCCACCTGCATCCCGGCGAAAAAGGGTGTGATGCCGTCCAGCAGGCGCAACAAAGGGTAACCCCGACGCTGGCCCCATAGCCACAGGAACAAACCGGCCCCGACCAGACCACCCACAGGGTCCAACAAGCCGGGGTTGGGGGAAAACACGCTCAGCGGGGAAGCCCGGAACGCCTCGGGATAGCGAAGCACGTACATCAGCCGGGCGGCGGCCAGGCCCACCAGAATGCCCCAGAACAGACCGTCGCTCACCACCGCGGTGGGTACGCCGGTACGCCGCGCCCATCGCTCGGCCAGGATGAAGGAAAAGGCCAGAGAAAGGACCAGCACCAGTTGGGGCACGGGCAATTGCAGCGGTCCCAGGGAAATTACGGGGAGCATCCTGCCTCCAGTTGAGCCACACGGGTTCGCAACAGGGCCTCGGCCATGGGTCCGCCCACCACCACCTCGCAAATGGTGCCCTGTGCATCGATGAAGAAAGTAGTGGGCAGTGAGACCACCTGGTACGTCTGAGCCGCCTCTCCTCGGACGTCCAGCCAGATGGGGAACGTGACACCCCGATCCTGGAGAAACGTGCGGGCCTGCTCTATCGAATCGACCTGGGCCATGTTCACGCCCACCACCACGACGCGACCCCGGTATTCCTCATGGACCCGCTGAAGCGCGGGCATTTCCAGGCGGCACGGCGGACACCAGGAAGCCCAAAAGTTGAGGATGACCGGGGTCCCGCGCAAATCCGAAAGGCGCGCTTGGCCGCCCTCCAGGGTAGGCAGGGCCATCTCCGGCGCGGGGAATCCGGCCAAGGGGGCGGGCAAACGCCCCCGGTACAACACCTCCGCGGGGGTGCGGGTGAACCAGGCCCAGAGCACCGCCGCGACCAGGGCCAGCCCCGCAAAGGCCCGAAAACGAAACGGCGTCATGACCTCGGACATGGGCAACATCCTTTGAGCAATGACCGAAGGGGTATCCCAACTTCCTACAGCGTTGTTTTGCGACCGCCTGGCCCAAAAAACCGAAAAGGGATGTTACACCCCTTCCCCGTTTCCCCGATTATACCTGCGGGATGGGGGCGGGAATGCGGTAACCTCGGCCCGCAACCGGTAAGACTATCGAAAGCGCGGACGGCACGGCTCCAGTGGGAAATCCGGCGGCGGAACCAGACGCAACAACAAGACCCAGGGCTTTCCCCGGGTACAGAAAGCGCCCTGCACCCCGTAAGCCTTCAACGCCTGCATCTTGGCCCACAGAGCCGGGTCCTTTACCCATACATCCCCATGGGGCGCGACCACCACATCCCGGCCTTCGGTTTTTGGGTGAAGGGGCACGTCGAACAAGGGCTGCAAACCCGGTTCCAAATAGACTTCCAGGTTCTTCTCCCAGTAATCCGCCGGCACCATCACCTGGAAGGTGCCATATGCCCGTTGCAGGGAACGGAGCGCCAGGATAGTCTCCCGCACGTCGGTGGTGGCGCAGGAACGGCGCGCCAACACCGGGGGTAAGGATCGGTCCAGTAAGATGGTGGATGCCGTGCAGGGGTAACGATTCGCAAGGGAAGGGGTGAGTACCAAAGCCAAGAGGGCCAGAACCAGGCCAAAGGCCGCAGCGCGACGGGATGGAGGGAGGCAACGGCGCAGACCGACACCCAGGGCCAGGACCCACGCCAGGGCCAGACCCAAAGCATAGTGCTGCCGGGGAAACACCACCACCATGCTAAACATACTCGGAGCCAGCAAAGCCAGCCACACGGCCAGGCCCTGCCCGCGAAGGCGCAAACACCCCCGCTTCCACAGCCATGCGGTCAGGGCCAGGGTGAGGGCCGCCCACAGCGCGGCCTCCTCCCACAAGGGGAGCAAAACCCGCGGATGCGTCCACAACACCAGGGCCAGCCGCAAGGGGAGTTCCAACAAATTGCGGCCCACGTGCCGGGCCACGGCTCCGGGGTTTCGCATTACTGCCTGGGGGAAAGAGGCCACGTCAGGGCCAAAGGCCCGCTCCAGGACTTCGCGCCACTTCCCCCAGGCACCCCCCTGGATGCCATAGGACGCGCCCCAACGGTAGGCAAAATGTTGGCCAAACGCGGCCAAGAAACGACCCGATTCGTGCAACGGGGAACCCATGCCCAGGTACAGCAAGGCCATGCTCAGGGCCAACACGGCCAGCGGCCTCCGCCAGGGGCGAAAGCGGGGCCAAAAACCCCGGGTGTCGGGTTGCTCTGGGGGTTTGCGCCATGCCTGCCACGCAGCCATGCCCGCCAACAGCCCAAAGGCCAGTACCAACTCGGGGCGGGCATAAACGGCCAGCCACACCGCGGCCAGAAGCGCGCTCCAACCCCAGGGGCCGGACTTCCAACGAAAAACCCCATACCCGGCCAGCACCACGGCCCAAGCCAGATGGGCAACTCGGGGTTGGGTGGTCAGATGCACATCGGTGAGGCCGTAAGCCCAGGCCAGCGAGAAGGCCCATCCCGGGGTCAGGCCGTGCACCCGCAGGACCGCGTACAGCAAGCCGGGCACCAGGGCCACAAGCACCCGCACGTTGCCGTCGTGAAGGGCCAGGGGGTCCGACCACACCTGGGCCAGCAGGGCGTACCACAGGGCGTACAGCCGCGCCCGGAAGAGATGGCTCAGGGGCTCACCTTGAAGCAACCGAAGGCCCTGGTGAAGATACCGGGTCTCGTCGAACAGGGCCACGTCCATGTAGCGAGGCAGGTCGGCCAGCACGCGAAACGCGAACAGCGCGGCCAGCCCGCCAAAGAAGAGCAGGTCCACCAAAAAGGAGACGCCGCGGCGGTGGGTCATACCGTGCCTCTCGGGCATGGGGAAAGCCGAGGATGCCTGTTCGGTTCACCAGGCCGTCCAGCCGCCGTCCACCACCAGGTTGGCTCCGGTCATGTAAGAAGAGGCGTCCGACGCCAGGAACAACACCGCGCCTCGCAGTTCGTCCTTGTCGGCCATGCGCCCCAAAATGGTTCGAGCGCTGTACTGCTTCACGAAGTCCGGGTCCTGGTGGTTGTACACACCGCCGGGGGTCAGCGCGTTCACCCGAATTTGGGTACCCGCGTAGTACGCGGCCAGATAGCGGGTGAACCCCAGCATCGCGGCCTTGGTCACGGTGTAGTACACAGGCTTGTACTGGGGAGGGCGGCCCGGCTTCTGGTAAATGCGCTGGTCCGGACCCACCAGGCCATAGGTGGAAGCGATGTTGATGATGCTTCCCCGGCCCTGCTCCCGCATGGCCCGGGCCACGGCCTGGGTCACCAAAAAGGTGCCCGTAAGGTTCACCCGCAGGGCCTGTTCCCACAAATCCAGGGGGAAATCCTCGAACGCGCCCGCGGCCCGTACCCCGCCGGAAGCGTCCACCTTAGGGTCCAGGGCCGCGCTATTGACCAGCACGTCCACCCGGCCCCACCGGGCTTGCAGGTCCTGCACCATCTCGCGGACGGCCCGGGCATCGGTGATGTCCACGGGGTAGGGGTGGGCCTGAAGGCCCTGGTCGGTCAGGGTTTCGGCCACTTCCCGGGCGCCGGATGCATCAATGTCCACCACGGCCACCGCGGCCCCGGCCTTAGCCAGGGTATCGGCAAACACCCGGCCCAACAACCCCGCCGCGCCCGTCACCACGGCCACGCGGCCCGTCAAATCAAACATCCGGCAGATTTCGGGATGCATTGCGCGCCTCCGGTGGAGAAAAATGGAAGGGATTTGCGGGTTTTCACCCGGCCCGACGTCCTGCTTCTTGGGAAGCCGGAACCGATGGCTCGAAGCCCGCCAGTCGAAGGGCGGTTTCCACCCATTCCATGTTGGTGACCCCCTCCTCTAAGGTGCACATCGGCTCGGCTCGGCCCGCGACCACATCCAAAAAGTGCCGCATTTCCTCCAGGAACATGTGGTTCCGCTCCCAGCCGGGGGGCAAGGACGCCTCGCGCGCCTCCCCCTGCACGGACAAAAGCACGGCCCGGCCCGTGGGGTAATCCCAGCGCACCGTGCCCTGGCTTCCCACGATTTCCAGCCAATGGGCCGGGGGACGCTGGAAGTAATCCACGTGCACGCTCCCCACCGCGCCCGAAGCGAAGCGCAGACCGATTTCCCCCAGATCCTCCACGCCCTGCAGTTCCAGGTCGCTCACATGGTCCGCGTAGGCCCAGGCCACCCGACCCGGCCCCAAGAGAAAGTGCAGGTAATCCAGAGGGTGGCTCAGGGTGCGAATCACCCCGCCGCCCAGGTCGGCCCGGGCCGCGTAACTCCGGCGGTAATCCTCCCAGGGATGCCAGTCGGGCAGGTACTCGCCCCAATGGGCGCGAGCGAACAGGGGCCGTCCCAACACACCCTCCTCCAGCCAGGTTTTCACCTGCCGCAGGGTAGGATGAAAACGAAACTGGAACCCCACCAGCACCCGCACGCCCGTTTCTCGAACCACGTGCAGCAATTCCCGGGCCGCTTTCAGGGTGTGGGCCACGGGCTTCTCCAAGAGCAAGGCACACCCGGCCCGGGCCGCGGGGATGGCCACCTGGGTATGCAACGCGGTGGGGTTGGCCACGATGACCGCGTCGGGATGCATGGCCAGGCCGTCTTCCAACTGGGTGACCACGGGGAACCCGGCCAGTTCGTCGTCGGGCAGGGTACTACGGAAGGTGCGGTAAAGCACGATGTCCCGCTGGCCCAAAGCCAGCAGGTTGCGCAGGTGCCGTCGGCCAATGGAACCCAAACCCGCGATGAGAAAACGCATGACTCGCTCCCTGTTGGGGAAATGAACGGGATACGACTCAGGGAATTGTACCAAAGGGGTGGAAGGTGCCAGCCAATAGCCGGCAGCCGGTAGCCGGCGGTCGAGAGTCATTCGCCTATTCAGCCACAAGTCCCGTACCGGGCAGGGTGTGTGCCCATGCAACTCCAGGGCTTAGGGCAAGCCGTGGTATGCTACAAGAGCCAAGGATAGCACATCCCTCCAGGAGGTGGTCATCATGACGCGTGAACTACGAAACGTTCCAGGACCCAAAGCCCGAGCCATCATCGAGAGGGACGCCCGGGTGGTTTCCCCCTCCTATCCCAGGCCCTACGGCTTCGTGATGAGCCACGGCAAGGGAGCCTACGCCTGGGACGTGGACGGCAACAAGTACCTGGACTTCATCGCGGGCATCGCGGTACTGACCACCGGTCACGCCCATCCCGCGGTGGTAAAGGCCATCACCGAGCAGGCCCAAAAGTTCATCCACATCTCCTCCGACTATTACCACGAACCCTGGGTAAAACTGGCCGAGAAACTGGCCGACATCGCGCCTTTCTCCGAGCCGGCCATGTCCTTCTTTACCAACTCGGGCACGGAAAGCGTAGAAGCCGCCATCAAACTGGCCAAACACCACACCGGCCGCAAGTTCTTCATCGGTTTCCTGGGCGGCTTCCACGGACGCACCTTGGGTTCCCTGGCCTTCACCGCACGCAAACCCGTCTTTCGCCAGCGTTTCTTCCCCTGGATGCCCGGCGTAGTGCATGTGCCTTACCCCAACCCCTATCGCCCCATGTTCCAGACCAAACCAGGCGAAGGCCAGGGCCGGGCCGTGGTGCGCTACATCGAAGAGTACGTGTTCAAATATCTGCTCCCCGCGGACGAGGTGGCGGGCATTCTGGTGGAACCCATCCAGGGCGAGGGCGGTTACATCGTGCCCCCAGACGACTTCTTCCCGGCCCTGCGCGACCTGTGCGACCGCTACGGCATTTTGCTCATCGTGGACGAAGTGCAAACCGGGGTAGGCCGCACCGGCAAATGGTGGGCCATTCAACACTGGGGGGTGGAACCGGACATCGTGGCCTCGGCCAAGGGATTGGCTTCGGGGGTGCCTTTTGGCGCCATGCTGGCCCGCAAATCGGTGATGACCTGGCCCCAGGGCGCGCACGGCAACACCTACGGTGGCAATCCGCTGGCCTGTGCCGCGTCGCAGGTCACCCTGGAGATGGTGGAAAAAGAACTCATGCACAACGCGGCCCGCGTGGGCGAGTACGCCCTGGAAGGCTTCCGTCAACTCTTGCAGAAGCATCCGCACATCGGCCACGTGCGGGGGAAAGGCCTCATGCTGGCCATGGAATTCGTCCGGGATCGCGCCAGCAAGGAACCCTTCCCCGAAATGCGAGACCTGGTGGAACAATACGCTTTCCGGCTGGGCCTCCTCACCATGGGAGCGGGCGACAGCGTGCTTCGCATGGCCCCGCCCCTCATCATCACCGAAAAAGAAGTGGATGAGGCTCTGGAAATCCTGGACCAGGCCATCGCCCTGGCCGAGAAGGCGTTGGCGGGATAGCAACGGGATCCTGCGTCCTCCACAACCTTTGACAGGAAGGGAGCGGCTTTCCTCGTGAGAGTCCCGCTCCCTTTCCTTGTTTCCCCAGGACACCTTCTCTCTTGCTCGTTATCATCCGGTTCGCCTTTTGCCACACGCTGCAGAAAAACCGCAAGATCTCGCACATTTAGGCTTCGAAACCTTAAATTTCTTGAAAAACCAGAAGAACTCCCTGCCCAAACCGCAAAAAACGGGTAAAATGATGGGTGGTTTTCATCGATTTCTCATCTCGGGGAGGAGGGAAGGATGTCCGTGTCGATTCCAACCGTGCAACGGGGCAGTCGTTTCCATTCACCGGCCAAAGGTGCGGCCCTGTTGGTGCACGTAACCGTTGGCCCCGAATCTCCCACCCGACTACAAGCGTTATCCAACGGCGTACTGCACGTTCACCTACGGGGAAACGCTCAGAACGACATCGACGTTCTGCTGGTAGATGCCCTCAGCCGCTTCTTGGGCTTGTCGCCGTCGCAAATCGAAGTGGTCGCGGGTACCCCCAGCCGTCGAGGGCAGGTGATCGTCTTCTACGACATCACCCCTACGGAACTGGAAAAACGGTTGGCCCGCAAATTGGGCTCCGGACCGCGGCCCATCATCTGGTAACGGCATCGGTCCTTTTCTGACTGAACCTCCTTCGTGGCCGCTGTGGCATTCGTCCCCCTGGGGTTTTGGCACCCCAGATGGTCGAACGCAAAAAGGGCAAGGCGCATGGTTGCCTTGCCCTTTTTGCCGTTTCACGCACTCAAAAAGCCACCGTCCACCGGCAGGAGCGCGCCGTGCACGTAGGTGGCCATGTCGCTACACAGGAAAAGCACGGCACGCGCCACCTCATCCGGGTGGGCAAAACGCCGGGCCGGCAGGCGTTGTAAAAAGCGACGTCCCGCCAGAAGGAACCGAAGGCGTCCCCGCAATACTTCTTTCAAAACGCCTCGAAAGCCCCGCGTCAGAACACCGCCCGGCACCACCACATTGAACCGAAAACCCTTGTGGGCGTATTCTCGCGCCAGGCCGCGAGTCAGGGCCACCACCCCGGCCTTGCTCACCCCGTAATGCACCAGGCCGTCCATGAAAGGAAGCAGGGCCTCGATGGAGGCCACGTTGACCACCACCCCACCCTGTTTACCCCGCCGACGCACGAAATGCTGGCACATCCACAGCACGGCATCCAAATTCACCTGAAGCACCCGACGGTACAGGCCCTCCGAGAGGTTCTCGAACTTTTCAAAGGGGAAGATACCCGCGTTGTTGACCAGAATGTCGGGCACCGGGCCTTCCAGATGGGACCAAAAGGCGTCGATTTCCTCCTTCCGGGTCAGGTCCACCCGGGCCGTGAGCACTTGAACGCCGAACCGCTTACGCAACGCCTCAGCGGCGCTTTGTAACGCCTCTTCCTGAACGTCCAACAGCACCAAATTCGCGCCGGCTTCGGCCAGGCGGTACGCGATGGCCTGCCCAATGCCCGCGGCCGCGCCGGTCACCAGGGCGCGCATGGAGCGCAGCGAAATCAATTCCTGCAAAGAAGGAAGCGCGGCGCTCATCACCGAACCCTCCCAATGGCCACCTACCAGGCGCCGGAGCCTTCGGTTCCCGTCTTCGAGCGCGAAAAAAGAGGGAATGCGAAGGCCAAAACACCACCTTCACATTCGCCCCTTCGTTCTATAAATGCGAAAATCCTTTTCCCCAAAGTAGGGAACCTTCAACGTCCAGGCGGGAAAATGTCCACCACGTCGCCTTCGTGGACCGGGGTGTGCACGCCTTCTTCCAAATAGGCCACTTCCCGCCCGTTGAGCAAAATGCGCCATCCCGTTTTGGGCACGTATACGGGAATCACGTCCATCCACAAAGAATCGGGCTTGTCTTCGGCTTCCCAGGCCACGTCCAACACTTCCCGGCGGGCTTCCGGGTAGTAACTGAAGAACTTGCGTAGTACCACCTCCACCGTGTCCTCGGGGTGCACCCACACCGGACGCAAACGGGAAGGCAACTTGGGCCGCAACACACCAAAGACCCGCACCTGCACGGAGAATTTGCCTTCGTCGATGTTCCGGGCCGCCTCGTAACCCAGTTCCATCATGTGCAATTGAACCGAGAGGTACTTGTTCCATCCGGCCATGGCAGGGGCCACCTTTTCCGTGGACAGTCCCGCCTCTTGCATGTAACGGGCAAAGTTGGCCAGAATCAACCCGATGGAGGCACGCACATACGCCGGGGGCACATGGATTTGCCGCGGGCCGTGGCCAGCGTGCACCTTGCCCGCATAGAACAAATAGTCGGCGAACTCTTCGCTGGTGTCCATGCCCAGGCTGCGGGCCAGCCAGATGGTGAAGAAGCGGCGGCGTTCTTCCAGGTGCTCCTCGTCGACTTCCGTTTCCCAGCCCAGAACGGCCGCGGTTTCCGGCACGCTGCGCAGGTAATCGTACACACCCACCACCAACTCAGGCCCTCGGCGGAACAACGGTTCGATGGTCTCCGCCATAGCCATCTTGTCCTCAGCGGTGAAGAGGGCAAACCGGAGCATGTGCTTCCACTCTTGCGCCGGGTCGGGGAGTAGATGATGAATCCACATGCGGGTTTCTTCGGTCGTCATCGGTTCCGAGGGAACAAGAGTGGGTTGGGTCATGACACACCTCCCAGGGGAAGTTTTTCACGGTTGGGGAGCAATGTGCAATCCTTACAAGGGGTTCGCCACATCCGACAAGGCGGAAACACGTCTTTTTTGAAAAACGGACTGCGTCCCTTTCACAAAGCCCAGGCCAACAAGAACCCCAAAATGGCCAGGAACACCCCACAGTGCAAGAACAGGTGCACCCGGGCCAGGGGTTCCAGGCCGGGTATCCATTGCACCAAAAGGTTGAGCACCACCAGAACCAGGCCGACCATGGGCAACAGGCCCTTGCGATGGGCCAGGAAATCGCTGGCACGGTCGAGCCAACGGTTCACGGTATCACGCCAAAACCTTTCCACGCAAGACCTCCTTGCCTTCGGCTCCGTCCAAACGGTAAGGAGCAAAGCGGGCCAGCACGCGACCCGGAAGGCGACCTTTGATGTAGACGCCATCGCGTCGGTGCTCGATGACTTCGATGTGACCGGCCTCGTGAAAGAGGGAAAGCAAATGGCCTTCGGAATAAGGCAGGAAGACCTCCACCGGGGTGTAGGTGGCGAACAGTTGGTCACTCACCACTTCCAAGAGGCGCTCGATGCCCCAGCCATGCCGTGCGGATACAGCCACGGCCTGGGGATGCTCCCGCAAGGCTTCCTGGACCGCATCGGGGTTGGGGAGCAAATCCACCTTGTTGAAGACGTACACCATGGGGATGTGGTCCGCGTGGATTTCCTTCAACGTCTTGAGCACGGCCACCGCCTGCTCCGCGGCGTTGGGATGGGCGATGTCAATGACGTGGAGCAGCAGGTCGGCCTCGGCGATTTCCTCCAGGGTGGCCCGAAAGGCCGCCACCAGGGTGGTGGGCAGTTTTTGGATGAAGCCCACGGTATCGGTGAACAGGGCCACATGCCCGCCGGGGAGTTCCACCCGCCGGGTGGTGGGGTCCAGGGTGGCGAAGAGTTGGTCGGCCACGTAGACGTCGGCCCCGGCCAGCCGATTGAGCAGGGTGGATTTGCCGGCGTTGGTGTATCCTACCAGGGAAACCACAGGCAGACGGTGCTTCCGCCTCCGAGAGCGGTACCGCGCCCGATGGGCCCGCACTTCCTCCAACTCGCGTTTCAGGTGCGCAATGCGCCGCTTGATGGCCCGGCGGTCCACTTCCAACTGCTTTTCACCAGGGCCGCGCAGGCCCACGCCCTTGCCGGCGCGGCCGCCCCCGCCGCCGGCCTGTCGGGCCAGGTGGGTCCAGGCCCGGGTCAGGCGAGGGAGGCGGTACTCCAGTTGGGCCAGTTCCACCTGCAGGGCGCCCTCACGAGTGTGGGCATGCTGGGCGAAGATGTCCAGGATGAGCACGGTTCGGTCCAACACCTTGACGTTGTCGCCGAAGAACTTCTCCAGTTCCCGCTGGTGCCGGGGGGTGAGTTCGTCGTCGAAAATCACCACGTTGGCCCCCGTTTCCCGCAATAAGGATTTGATTTCCTGAAGTTTGCCTTTGCCCACATAGGTCTTGGGGTTGGGCCGCTGCAAACGCTGCGTCACCCGGCCCACCACTTCCAGCCCGGCGGTCTCCGCCAGGCGCTCCAGTTCGTCCAGGGAATCTTGCAGGGGAAGAAGACCGGGCCGGTTGCGCAATTCCACGCCCACCAATACGGCCTTGTCCCGTTCCGATTGAGTGGAAACCAGGCGCTTCTTACCCCGGGGACGCTCCCGTTCCCGGGCTTCGTCTTCCTCCAGCAGCACCTCCACCGGCACGGGCTCGACACCCTCTTCGTCCACCATGAACACCCGCGGCGAAGGTTCCTGCGAGTGCACGCCCTGGCGCTCCTCCTGTTCTACCGGTCCGAGGGTCGTTTTCCTTTCCATGCGACATCCCGTGTCTTTTGCAAAAATGCCATCACGGCCTGCCTTTTCAATCATAACGCAAAGCCCCCGGAAAGCGAACCTTTTTTCGGTTCTTTATCCAGGGGCCTTTCGCTTTATCCAGGGGCTGCGGCCCTTTTCCCGTTTACGGCAGCAAGTTCAGGCGCTCAATCGTCATCCTCATACCCTTCGGCTTCCTCCTCCCGCCCTGTGGGGTGACATTTCACACAGTTCTGGAAGTCGAAGATGCCCTCTTCCCGATGCTCTGCGGCAATGCGGGCCGGATTGTGTTCGTGACAGCCGTAGCATGTGTACTCTTGCAACGTGTTCGGGTGGCACACCTGGCAACTGTTCCCCCGCAAACCGGCCCCGTGGTCGATGGGGAAGCGGTGGGGTTCGTCGTACTTGGCCGGTTGCCAGGCCGTGGTGGTATGGCAGGCCTCGCAGGTGGTGCCGAACAGACCCCGGTGATAATCGGGTTCCTGGTGGCAGGCCACGCACGCGGCGTCCAGTTTCACGGTGAAGTCGCCGGAGGTGTGGCAGTCCTGGCAGGCCACCTGGGTGTGGGCACCGGTCAGGGGGAAGCCGGTCTGGGCGTGGTCGAAGGTAGCGTCCTCCCAGGTCGTGGGCTGGTGGCAGGTTTCACACCGTTGGCCAAAGGCGCCGTCGTGGGCGTCGTCCCCAGCATGACATCCCACGCAAGTCGTGGGTGTTTCTCGAAGCGCGATCAGGGTAGTATCTCTCAAATGACAATCCGAGCACGTTCCACCGCGGTGTGCATCTTCCAAAGGAAAACGAGTGTCACGATTGTGGTCGAAGTCCGAGAAGCGGTCTACCCCATCATGGCAGGCCAGACAGTTCTCGCCAAAGGTCTGGCGGTGAGCCTCGGTGAACACCTGGTCTTCTTGCACGTGGCAGGTATAGCAACTGGCCCGGTCGAAGACGGCAATATCCTGGGTATGGCAATCCGCGCATTGTACCCGCACCAGAAGCCCGCGGTGGGCTTTGAGGGAGAATCCGGTGGCTTCATGGGGGAAACGGGCCGGGTCCAGGACCGTCAGCGGTGCATCCGGCCCTCGGTGTTCGGTGTGGCACCCCCGGCATGTCAGTTGGGCGGGTGACTCCAGCAGGAAGGCATGCAGGCCCTGCCCCGTACGGACCTCGTCGGCCACCTCGGTATGGCATTCCAGGCACAGGTCGGCCATGCGCACCCCACTCCAGAAGGCCGGATGGCACTGGCCGCACTGTTGGATTTCCGCATGGGACCGTACACCTCCCTTGGGTTCGCCGGTCTGCGCGTTCAAAGGGCCGGGGTTGAACAGCACCCCTCCCCTGGCCAGGGTGATACCCACCACGACGACCAGAGCCACGAAAGCCGCCACCAGGCCCAAAGGCGTCAGACAACCCAACCTGCGTTGCATCGATGACCTCCTACCGCAGTAAGGTGGCGTAGTACAGGGCCGCGCAGATGTGCACGAAAGCCAGGGTGAAGAGCACCGCGCCCAGGGGAACGTGCAGGGTATGCCACAAGGCCAAGGCGCGGCGGGCCCAGAGGAGCATGGCCCGCTGCCGACGCAACAGGCGCCGTCGGGCCATGAGCCGGTCCAGTTTCCTGGCTTCGGCCCGGGCCAGCCGGCCCAGCCGGCGCTTCTCCCGCCACCACAACCATCGGTAATACCCCTCTACCAGGGGCCGCACCCACAACAGCACCACTGGCGGCAGGCTGGCCGTCAACCGTTCTTCGATCGTGAGCATCTCCCGTACCACCTGACGGGTCCGCTCGCTCTGGGCCTGCAGCCATTGCTGCAAGGCGGCTTCGGTTTCCCGAATCATCCGGTTCACATCCTCTTCTTCCAACACCAGGCCATCTACCGTTCGAGGAATGGCTGTGTAGATATAACGTCCGATGAACCCGCTGACCACCACGATGACGGTGAGCAGCATCACCAGGCCGGCCAAACCGGCAAACTTCCACGAGGTATGCAGCAAGACCATGTACGGCCCCACCAGGCCGGTGAAGATGTGGAACTTGAGCCAATACGCCATGCGGCCCCAGCGGGCGAACCGCGTCCGCTTGCGGATGGAATACAGGGTCTCGGTCATGAGCATGAGGATGAAGCCCACGATGCCCAGGCCATGACCGAAGGCCTCGGACGCGGCCGGAACCCGCCCTGTACTGGCCACCACGGCCAGGTAAACCACGGTAATGGCCAGGTTGGTGAAGAAGGCAGCCCAGAGTTCCGCATTGCCGAAGGACATGGTCGGCCTCCTGGGGAGTGGTCGGCGGTCGGCAGTCAGCAGTCGGCAGTCAGCGGTCGGCAGTCGGCGGTCGGCGGGCAGTGCGTCGTCCGTTCGTTCGCTCATCCGCCCATCCGCAAATTCGCTTATCCGCCCATTCGCCCATTCGCTGATTCGCAGATTCGCTCATTCGCTATTCGCTCATTCGCCCAGTTCCCGACTCACCTGCGCCCAGAAGTCGGCCAGGATTTCGCCCAGGGGGGCGTCGGGTGCGAGCAAGCGGGCCTTGATGGGGGTGATATCCACCTGGCGGTCGATGAGGGTGTACAGGGGCCGGGAAAGGGACTGGTCCCCCATGACTACCGCGCCCAGGATGGTCCGCTCACCCACCATGAGGCGGATGTAGTTCACTTCTTCGCTCTTTTGAGCCAGGATCGCGTCGGGCAGTTCTCGCCAGACTTCGCTGTCGCCCCGGACCATGCCTGCGTCCGGGTCGGCCGCCCGCTGGCCCACAAGACCCATGATGGCGGTGGTGATGTGGGCCAGCCGGGTGACGTTGAGGGGTGTGGTCCGCTGGTAAGGCCGCCGTTGCCCGGCCATGTTGTAGCCCGCGGCCTCGCCCTGCCGCCGGGCCATCGGCCAGAGGGAATCCAGCACGTGTTTGCCGGCCTTTGGGTCCCAAACCTGGGCCACGTCTCCTGCGGCGTAAATGCCGGGCGTGCTGGTTTCCATGTACTCGTTTACCAGGATACCCCGGTCGGTCTCCAGACCGGCTTCCTGGGCCAGTTCAATGCGGGGCCGGATGCCCACGGCCACGCCCACCATCTGGCACCGCAGCACCCGTCCGTCCTTGGTGCGGACCCCCACCACCTTCCCCTTCTTCCCCAGGATCTCCGCGATTTCCGTGTGGTGGTGCAAACGGATGCCCATCTCCTCCAGGCGGGCTTCCACGACACGGGATTCCACCTCGTCCAGCACCCGGCGCCAGTAGCGGTCGCCCCGCATCAGGTAGTGCACCTTCAGGCCGCGGGCATGCAGGCCCTCGGCCAGTTCCAGCGCGGTGATGCCCCCGCCCACCACCACGGCTTCCTTCGCGCGGCGGGCCAGCCGGAGCAGATGCCGGGTGTGCTCCAGGTTGTCCAGGTAGACCACACCCTCCAGGTCGATGCCGGGCAGGTCGGGCCGGGCAGCCCGCGCGCCCGTGGCCAGGAGCAGGCGGTCGTACGGCACCCAGCCGCGGCGGGCCAGGCGCACCCGCCGGGCTGCGGGGTCGATGCCTTCCACCCGGTCGTGAATCAGGGTAATGTCAAGGCGGCGAAAGTCCTCCGGCCGGAAAGGGTACAGCATCCGTTCGGGGATTTCCCCCGTGAGGTAATAGGCCAGGCCGGGGCGGCTGTAGTAGCCGTCCTTCTCCATGCCCACCATGAGGATGCGGCCCTTGGGGTCCATCCGACGGATGGCCTCGGCTGCGGCCACGGCCGCCACCCCTGTGCCGACCAAAACGTATTGCATGCGTCACCCCACCATGGAAAGGCTGTCCACAAAACGTGGGAAAGGCAGACAATTCTTCCAGAGGAAAGAGACGGCAAGACAGGGAAAAGGTCGCGCAAGCAAGGGAAGTTCAACGCAACGTAGAGGTCAAAGTCTCGAAGTGCAGCACCCCACGCGGACAGCGGGCCACACATTCCCCACAGGTCACGCAGTATTGGTCCCGAATGGGGCGACCCTCCCAGGCATAACGACGCACGTCGATGCCGATGGGACAGTTGTAGGAACAGATACCGCACTGGACACAACGCATATTGTCCGGCACCACCACGCCTTCCATACGGGCTTTTTGTTGCAAAAGCAAGGCTTGCAATGTTTTCCATAATTTCATGGCTCACTCATCCTCGTTCTCGTGTTCTTTGTGTTTTTTGGGCTTCTCATGGCCTTCATCGTCTTCGTCATGCTCTTCATCTTCGTAAGATTCGGAGTCGCGCACTTCCTCATCTTCTTCATGGAAAGGTTCCACCTCCACCACCACCCAACGGCCCTGGGCATCCTGCCACAGTTCCACTTCTACCACGATACCGGGGAGCAACACACCTTCCTTTTCGGCATCCGGGGAAAGGGGCCACCACGTTCCATCGACCTTGATGCGGTCGGGTTCCAGGGCCTCCAGGCGGCCCGTCCGTTCCTGATAACGACCCCGGTAAGCGGTTTTCGGTTCGATGTGCACGGCCTCCCATTGCCGGGTTCGGGCATTCCATTGCAACGCGACCTCGACCAATCGACCTTCCTCAAGTTGCTGCGCCAGGGTTGCGTCCTTCACCACGAAGACAACACCCTCGATTTGCCAGCCCTGAGCCGTTTTTTCCAACCGGCCTACCAGGGTCATGGCCGAAGGGGAAACGCCGTCTTGTTGGACCCCGCGCGCGATGGGCCGAATCCACCGCGCTCGCCAGCGCTGAGCATCCACGGGCTGCCCTACTACTTCGACCACATCGCCCACCCGCGGCAGACCTTGAATGAGGGTGTCGGGGCCGACTTCCACGGTCACGCCATCCACGGCCCAGGTCGTGCCCTGCCGCTGCTTCAGTTCACCAACCAGACGGCGCCCCTGATAAAGGTCATTGAGCACCCGCAGGAGGATTTCCCGGTGAGAAGGGTCCACGCGAACGGCGATGCCTTCCACCTGGGCGGTCAAAGAACGCGGCACGGCTTCCGGGGCTTGGGGTACCATCCGGGCCAGGGCATCCACATGGAGGAGCAAATCTCCCAGCAGGGCCCGGGCTTCCTCCTGACGGCCCTGGGCCAGGAGGTCGTTCAATTCCTGCACCCGGCGATAGGCGAAGGTTCGATGCAGCCGGGCCTTTTCTTGGGGCGTGCGGGCCTTCCGCAACAAAAGCGCCTCGTGCCAGCGCTTGACGGCATACAGAGGCGAACCGGGCATGGCCCGCTCCGCGGCCTGAACCACCGCGACGCCGCTGCCCCATAGCAGGAGCAACAGCGTCAGGGCCATCGCGGCCCACCTCACGGCCAGGGGCGCCCCCCACATCCGCTGCCACCAGGGCCGACGGGGGCGCAACTCCCGCACCAGGTCCCGATAGCGACGGCGGGCCTCCCGCACGCGCCGCGGTTCCGGCTCGGGGACATCCTCCTCGGCCAGTGCCCGGAAATAGGCTGCGAGTTCCGGGTCCAGGTCCTTGGTGAAGGGTCGTCTGGGGGCGTTCATCCTTCTTGGCTTTGCAACAGACGTCGTAACTGCGCCATCCCGCGATGCTGCAACGATTTCACGGCCGATACCGAAGTATCCAGGACTTCAGCCACCTCTTCCAGGGAAAAACCTTCCAGGAAACGCAGGGCCAGCACCTGGGCCTGGCGGGGTGGCAGTTGGTGCAGGGCAGCCCGAAGACGCTCGGCCCGCTCCCGGCGCAAGGCTTCGTCTTCCGGCGTGGCGTGTGGTGTCTTCAGCGTACGCTCGAGATGCTCATCGATGACGTGAGGGTCTCGTTCTCGGAAACGGTCCTGGGTCCAGTTGAACACCATGCGGTACAGATAGGCCCGCAGGCTCCGTTTCGGTCCTTTGCCCCGACGCAGCGCCACCAAAAAGCGCGCGAACACATCGGCCACACACTCTTCTGCAGCCTCGGTCTGCCCCAGCAGGCGGTAGGCATAACGGTACAAACCAGGACGGAAAGCGTCGTAAATTTCCAACAACGCCCGTTCGTCCCAGGCACGAGCCTGTTCTAACAAGCGAGTCTCGTCTATGTTCGCCACCGGCGTCTTCTCGGTTGTATGGGTTAAGACGAGGAATCCGCGCAAAGGTTGCACGAATTATAACCCCTCCACCGTCCCACAATGGCACGCAACTTTTCGCCCTTTCGGGCGTCTATTGTGGGTAGAAAACATTGCGCTTCGCGCAATGTTTCAAGAAGGCAAGCACCATGCGACAGGCCTCTCGGTTGTTTGGTTGTGGAAGTATCCTGCTGGCCTTCCTCGTTCTGATCGGGATTTGGCTCTGGCAGGGCCAGAGAGCCTTCAGCCCTGGGCCCCTGAGCACCCAGCAGGTCCGTGGGAGGACCTTGGGGGGTGTATCGCACCATGCCGACCTGGAAGACCGATGCCAGGCCTGCCACCGTCCCCCGCAACCCCAGGCCGACCTCTGTACCCAGTGCCACGAGGACATTCGCGCGGAATGGCAAAGCCAGGGACTGCACGCGCGAGTGCAGGAACCCAACCATTGCCGCCGCTGTCACCCCGACCACCGGGGCCGGCATTTCGACATGCTGGAACCGGCTCGCCAGGTCCTGGACCACGACCGGGCCACGGATTTTGCCTTGACCAAGCACTTCATCGATTTCGACCTGCGCCCTCTTTCTTGCGAGGCCTGCCACCCCACCTGGCCGGTGGACGCGGTGGAACCCATCGAACAACGATGCCACGACTGTCATCAACGGGGACAGCCCGATTTCATGGCCCGGCACGTGCAAGAGTTTCCGGGTTCCTGCCTGACATGCCATAACGGCACGGACCGCATGACCGACTTCGACCACGCACGAACGGCCTTCCCCCTGCGAGGGAAACACCAATGGGCCGGTTGTGCCCAGTGTCACCCAGGGGGAAGATTCACGGAGACGCCCACGACATGCCGGGGATGCCATGACGAGCCCGAGGTCCACCGTGGCCTGTTCCCCGAAACATGCGACCGGTGCCATACCGAACAGGGATGGCGTCCTGCCCGTTGGCAGGACCAGTCCTTCGACCACGAGGCCCTGCGGTTTCGCCTGGTGCGTCACCGTCGCGACCCGAAAACCGGGCAGGTCATTGCGTGCACCGCGTGCCACGAAAACTCCCGGGGGTTTGCCTTCCTGGCTGCCTCTTGTGAAACCTGCCACAGCCAACGGGACCCCGCCTTCATGCAGGCCCACAAGGCCCGCTACGGTCCCCCTTGCCTGGAATGTCACGACGGCGCGGACCGAATGGCCGACTTCGACCACGCCCAGGTCTTTCCGCTGGAAGGCGCGCACAGCAGCCTGGTATGCACGGCCTGCCATCAAAATTTTCGGTTTCCGGGTACGCCACGAGAGTGTGCATCCTGTCACGAGGAACCCGCGCTGCACCAGGGCCTGTTTGGAAGGCAGTGCCACTACTGCCACACCGCCCAGGGCTGGGCACCGGCCTTCTTACGCGTCCACAACTTCCCCCTGAACCACGGCGCGCCGGGGCCCTCGGCCTGCAACCTGTGCCACCCCAACAACCGGTATACGGACTACACCTGCTACGGGTGCCACGCCCACACGCCGGAGGAGGTTCGAAATCAACATCAAGGCGTGGAGGTTTCGGCCGACGAATTCCCCCGGTGTGCCTCGTGCCATCCTCATGGGCGACGGTCAGAATGAACGTGCGCGACTTTTCCGGGGTGAAACCGTCTGAAGAGGTATCCCGATCGGAAAAGTGACCGAACCTTTGCCCCGGCTTACAAACACGACACAAGAAAAGGAGGGAGGATATGCGTCGCTGGTTCGCGGGATGTGCCGCCGTTTTCCTGCTCGTTGCAGCCCTTTTTGGTGGAACCGGGGCGGTGCTGGCATACGTCCAACCGGCCGCGCCCGGCCATGCCCTGTATCCCATCCAAAACCGGATAACCCAGGGTTGGATACAGGTGCATCCGGGGGGTATGCGGGCCCGTCTGGCCTTGCAGTATCTGGCCCGGCACGTGGTTTGGCTGGAAGAAACCGCGGGAACGTCACGGGAGGAAACCGCTTTGCGCGCCTACGACCAGGCGCTACGCTTTACCGTGCAATATTTGATACACGTCCCGGAAGAGGAATGGCCGGCATACCGCGAGCAATGGACGCGCCTGAACCGACGTGCCCTGAAGGCACTGGACCGCTTCCGTTTCCTTCCGCGGCAACAGCCCGAACTGTGGCGTCAGGCCAGAGCCAAAGTCGAAGCCGTTCTGGAAAGCATCCAGACGGCTCAAAGCCTCCCGCGCCGGGACGCCAGAGGCATCCTGGCCGTGCTGCAAGCACCCCTACCCTCGCCCCAAGAGGAAAATGTCGCCCCCAGCGCGGCGCCAAAACCCCAGACGACCGCCACCCCGTGGACCACACCCATGCCCGTGGCTTTTCCCACAGAGTTCGTCCAAAGGCACCAACAATTCTTCCCTCTTACGGGAGCGCATGGGACCCTGGCCTGTGAATCTTGTCACGCAGGCGGTCGGTTTGCTGGCACCAACGACACATGCCTGGGTTGTCATACCCAGGACCAACCACCCAACCACTGGAACATGGAGTGCTCCCTGTGCCACTCCACCACCGCCTGGAAGCCCGCCCGCTTCGACCACCAGGCCGCCAACGCCACCGACTGCCAGGCCTGCCACGCCCAAGACCGACCCCCCAACCACTTCCAGGGGCAGTGCTCCTCCTGCCACTCCACCACCGCCTGGAAGCCCGCCCGCTTCGACCACCAGGCCGCCAACGCCACCGACTGCCAGGCCTGCCACGCCCAGGACCGACCCCCCAACCACTTCCAGGGGCAGTGCTCCTCCTGCCACTCCACCACCGCCTGGAAGCCCGCCCGCTTCGACCACACTTTCCCCATCGACCACGGCGGGGCCAACGGTGAATGCAGTGTTTGCCATCCCAGCGGCACGGACGGCTACACATGCACCACGTGCCACGACATGAACAAATTGGTCGCCGAACACCAGGAAGAGGGCATCGTGGACTTCGTCGGTAAATGCGTTTCTTGCCACGCCAACGGTGATGAACACGACGGCCACGGCGACGACCGTGAAGACGATGACGACCACGAAGACGATGGCGAGTACGAGGACGAAGACGACCATGAAGACGACGATGACCACGAGGACGAGGACGAAGACGACGACGACCACGGTTTCCGTGGAAACCACAGCATCGCCTTCGCCGGCGATGCCAAAAACGATTTCATATCTTCGGGGCTGCTCACGACCAACCTGCTTCTGGTCGGCGGCTTGTGGCTTTTCGGCGTATCGAGTTTGCGCCGACGTTGATCGGAGTTCCCTTAGCGGTGCTGGGCACCTTCCCACCTCCCACACAGCGAAGGCCCGGCATTGGCCGGGCCTTCAGGTTTTCCAACCTCCATAGCCATCGAAATGGCAACCTTCCACACTGAGTCAAGGGGAAGCGCTTTCCCGCATAGGCTCTTCCCCTAACAGGCCGTCCACGAAAGCCTGCGGGTCGAACACGGCCAGGTCTTCTGGCTTTTCCCCAAGGCCCACGAACAAAACGGGCAGGTTCAAATCCCGTTGAATGGCGAACACCATGCCACCCTTGGCCGAGGAGTCCAGTTTGGCCAGCACGATGCCCGTCACCCCCACCGCCTCCTTGAAGGCCTTGGCCTGTTGCAGCGCGTTCTGGCCCGTGGTGGCATCCATGACCAGCCACACGTGATGCGGTGCGCCCGGAATCACTTTCCCCGCCACCCGGCGCACCTTTTTCAACTCTTCCATCAGGTTGTACCGGGTGTGCAAACGGCCGGCCGTATCCACCAGCACGATGTCCACTCCTCGCTTCTGGGCCGCCTGCAACCCATCGTACACCACCGCGCCGGGGTCCGCGCCGGGCTGCGAGGCAATCACGGGTACGCCCAGGCGTTCACCCCAGGTTTTGAGTTGGTCCATCGCCGCGGCCCGGAAGGTATCGGCCGCCACCAGAAGTACGGACTTGCCCAACTCCTTCTGGAAGTACCGGGCCAGTTTGGCAATGGTGGTGGTCTTGCCCGAACCGTTCACCCCCACCACCAGGATGACCGTGGGCCTGGAAGCATAGCGGATGGTCGGCGGCTGACGCAACAAGCGCAGCAGTTCTTCCCGAAGCAAGGGCCACAACTCGTCGGTGCGGGTGATGCCTTCCTTCCGCACCCGCTCCCGCAACCGGTCCACCACCTCCAGGGTCCGTTCCACACCCACATCGGCCTGGATGAGCATGGCTTCGATGGTCTCCCAGGTCTCCTCGGTGATGTCCGTGGCGCCCAGCATCTGCGCCAGGCGTCCAAAGGTCACCTTGCGCGTCCGGGCCAGCCCATCTCGCCAACGATTCCACCACGACGGCATGAAACACCTCCCTTGGTTGCGTTCGATGGTCTCCGGCCCCAACCGGGACCGGGGCCTGACCGGTTGTTAGTATACCGCAGCGTGGTATCATAGCCCCACACCCCAAAACCGGAGGGTTCTTTGTGGCCGCTTCCTCCGACTCCGTGACCCTGTACTGCACCTTTCACCCGGAACGGGAGACCCTGCTCCGATGCAATCGGTGCAATCGCCCCATGTGCACCGAATGTTTGATTCTGGTGCCTACGGGGTACCGTTGCAAAGCGTGCGTGGCGGACCTTCAACGGACCTTCGAAAAAGCCGGATGGGGAAAAGCGTTGCTCCTGGGTCTGGTGGCCGCGCTTCTGGCCGCGCTGGGCGGGTGGATACTGCCGGCCCTGGGCCTGTGGCTGATTTTCCTCACACCCTTGTGGGCTTACCTGGTAAGCGAAGTCTTGCTCCGCCTCAAACCTGGACCGGGGCGGCGTCCCTACTGGACCATCACCCTGGGCCTGGGAATTGGCGGCCTGTTTCCGTTTCTGGTGGAGGTCGAAGGCTGGCTCGTTGCCTTTTTCGTGGGCCTGACTGCCCTGTTCAACCCAGAGGTTGAGTTCCCCGGCCTTGCCATTTTGATTCAGGTCGTGTACCGGGCCCTGGTGCAGTTGGTTTACGTCGTACTGCTGTGGGTCGTCGTCCGCCGACGGCTGTATTCCCTTTGAGGAAAGCCCCTTCCCGCGAGTTCGCCATGACCGAGCACGTGCCCTCTGCGCAAACCTTCCGCCCCGCCCGCCGGGGCCTGTGGCTGGCACTGTACTCGCTGGCCACCCTGGTGCTGCTGGCCGGTGTGGCCCTGAGCGGCTGGTATGCATACGAGCAGGTTCAGACCGGGCAGGGGTTCCCTTGGTGGGCAGTGGCAACGGGGGTTGCCCTGCTTCCCCTGCCCTGGCTTGGGTACGGACTGTACCTTCTGCTCCGCAGCCGATACCGCCTGGACGAGCAAGGCTTGCACGTCCAGTGGGGCGGTGAGCGTCACCTCCTGCCGTGGGAAGACCTGACCTGGGCCGGGTTGCTGCGCGACTACCCCTCTCGCGTCGAGATGCCCCCTGCCTTGTGGCCGGGCTTGCGCTACGGCACGGGCCTCACCGAAGAAGGGCGCCCGGTACGGGCCTTCGCCCTGCAAGGGGGGCGCCCGGTCCTGGTGGAAACGGAACGGATTTGCTGGCTGCTCACCCCGGCCAGGCCCGCGGCCTTTTTGCGCCAGGTAGCCGCCTGGGTGGAAACCACTACCGCGGCAGGGCTACCGCCAGCCAAACCAGAACCCCCTGCGACCGACCAAAAACCCGCAGCGCCGGAGGAAACGTCCGCAATCCAAGAGCCAGAAGCCGCGGATACCGCCACCATCGCCGAAACCAAAGCCCCCTCCACCGAGGAAGGCCAGGGCCTGCCAACACCACTTGAAACCCAGCCCAAATCCGAGGCCGACCTTTCCATCGTCGGGGCGGTCATGGCCCGCCCCATTCCGGCCGCGCTTTTGCAGGACCGTACCACCCTCGCAGCCGGGCTGAGCAATCTGCTCCTCAACGGGGCCTTGGTGCTGCTGTGGTGGTGGATTTCCGACCAGGGGCACCCCCTGACCCTCAAAATCGGCTATGTCCTGGTGGTTCTGGCCTGGCTGGTAGGCCTGAACTTGGCCCTGGGCATCTACGGTTACCACGTCCAAAAACGTGCCCACGTGCAGGCCCTGTGGTTCGGCAGCGCGGCGGTGCAGGCGGTCTTCCTGGCCTGGCTGGCGTTCCATGCTCTGTTTTAGCCTCAACCTCACCCAATGGCTCGTCGCGGCCCTGCTGGCCGGCGGGGTCGTCGGATGGAGCCGTGCTCGTGGCTGGCTACAACCCGGGGGCGGCCGGGTCGCGTTTCTCCTGGGCCTGGTCTTCTTCGGCCTGGGAGGCTGGCGCTGGAGCCTGGGCCTGGTGGCCTTTTTCTTTACCTCCTCGGTCCTTACCCGCTGGCGGGCTTCGGGGGAAAAATCGGGACGCACCGCCCGCCAGGTGCTGGCCAATGGGTTGGTCCCCTTGCTAAGCCTGGTCCTGTGTCCCTGGTTGGGGCCGGACAGGGCCTGGGCCATGCTCCACGGTGGGCTGGCCGTGGCCGCGGCCGACACCTGGGCCACCGAAATCGGCATGCGCAGCCCCAGCCCCCCTTATTCCCTGCACAATGGTCGGCCCGTCCCTCCGGGCACTTCGGGCGCGGTTTCCCCGTGGGGCCTTTTCGGGTCCCTGTTGGGCGCGAGTTTCATGGCCGCTCTGGCCGTTGCCCTGCATCCCTCCCCGCAAGCCCTTCGCCTCTTCTTCCTCTTCGTCGTGGTGGGCGTGGCAGGCAGCCTGCTGGATTCCCTCCTGGGCGCCTTCTGGCAGGGGCGTCTGCGCTGTTCGCGTTGCCATTCGATTTTCGAGGCCGGAGAATCGCACCCCTGCCCCGGCCCTTACCAAAGCCACCGAGGGTGGCCCTGGCTGACCAACGACCTGGTCAATCTGGTCACCATTTTGTTCGGCGCCCTCCTGGCCGCCTACCTTGTCCACAGCGTGTAGTTGCGTTTCGACGACAAGGGTGCTATCCTGCCTGTACCGAAGGGACCGTATACCGGCACATCCTCTTTCGCGGTGGAGCCTGCCATGCCACCACAATTGCCCGAGCGGGTGCAAACCTGGATGTTACGCTGCTGCCCCCTGGACCCGGCCCGTCCCCTGGTGGTGGGCATTTCCGGCGGGCCGGATAGCGTGACCCTGGTTCATGTTCTGAAAACCCTGGGATACACCCTGCACCTGGCCCACCTGGACCACGGCCTGCGCCTGGACAGCCACGAAGACGTGGCCTTGATGCGCCGCCTGGCCCGGGAGTGGGGGCTTCCCCTCACCGTCGAACAGGCCGACGTGCGTGGGTACGCGGACGAACAGGGCCTTTCCCTGGAACACGCGGCCCGGGAAGTGCGCTACCGCTTCCTTTTCCGCGTGGCCCGAGAGGTCCAGGCCCAGGCCGTAGCCGTTGCTCACACCCTGGACGACCAGGCGGAAACCGTCCTCCTGCACCTGATTCGTGGGAGCGGGTTGACGGGACTTCAAGGCATGAAGCCCCAAACCCGGATTTGGGATGCGCACATCCCCCTGGTACGGCCCCTGCTGGGCGTCACCCGAGAACAGGTTCTGGCGTACTGCCGCTTCCATCGGCTTGCCTTTCGCATCGATCCCAGCAACATGGACCTGCGCTTCACCCGCAACCGCATTCGACACACCCTCCTCCCCTTGCTGGAACAGGAATTCAACCCCCGCATCAAGGAAGCCCTGGCCCGACTGGCGCGCGTAGTCCAGATGGACATGGACGTACTCACCGCGCTGGAGGAAGAAACCTGGCTCCAGGTGGTGCTGGAAGCCGACGAAACCTTCGTCTTCTGGAACCTGGAGGCTTTCCGAAACCTGCGCCCGGGGTTGCGCTTCGCCTTGTGGCGGCGGGTTGCTCGCCACCTGCGTCCCGGGGTGGAAGTGGCCCTGGAAGACGTGGAACGGGCCGACACCTGGCTGGAAAACCCCCGACCCGGCCCGGTGGATTGGTTCGCCGGCCTGTACCTTTCCTGGGAGCCGCCCCAACGACTGGTGGTAGCCCGCTGGGAAGCCGACCTGCCCACCAGCCTGTGGCCCCAGGTCCCCTTCCAGGACCGGGTCTACCCCCTGCCCCTGGGCGGCCAGGTGTACCTGGAACATGGCTGGCGTCTGGACGCGAGCATGCCCCTCCCCGCTTCGATTCTGCTGGAAACCGACCTGCGCCGCACACCGCCTTACGAAGCCTGGTTGGACGCGGACACCATCCCCCAGGGCCTGGCCGTGCGCGCCCGCCGTCCGGGCGACCGCTTCCGCCCTCTGGGGATGGGCGGCCACTCGATGAAAGTTTCGGACTTCATGATTAACGTGAAACTCCCCCGGCGAGCGCGTGCCCGGTGGCCCCTGGTGGTGCACGCGGAAGACGTCGTCTGGGTCGCGGGATACCGTTTGGCCCATCCATACCGCGTGCGCCCCACCACCCATCAGGTGGTGCGGTTACGCCTGGTGCCGCCTAAGCAAGAGGAAGCAAAAAAGGTCGGGTAGCCTCCCGGGCGGCCCATCCCTGGCCTTCACGGCGTAGGGGAAAGTTCCGGTGAAACGGCGGGCGTGGCGGTGGACGTAGCCGTGGCCGCGGAAGTCGGGGTTACGGTCGGTGTGGGACTTGGCCGCGGCGTGGGGGTGAGAATGTCGTTGGGGGTGAAAAGCAGGCGAACCACCTGACCCATATCGCCCAACAAGCCCAGGTTGCGTTCGTTGTAGAACACCCGTAAAGCGCCGGCATTGCCCGTAATTAACTCCAGGAAGGACTCCGCGCGAAAGGTTTTGCGCTCTCCTGGAGCCAGGCGGCCCTGGAAGACGGGCTGCCCGTCGGCAAACACGCGAACCCAGGTGCGCTGCCGGGCCTCCACCACGAGGAAAATGGGCGCCGGCTCCACCTCCTCCGGTGCAGGTGTAGGGGTGACCGATCCTGCGACGGGCGTCCCCGGCGTGGTCTGCTGCGTCGGGGCCGTCTGGGTCCCCACGGCCAACGCGGTGGCCAGGGCCTGGGCGGTGAGGGCCGAAGGCGGACGTGCCTCACGGGTGTTTACCGGAGGCAACGTGGGGGTGGCCGTAGAAGCGCGGGCCACGGTTTGCCAGGTCAGATAACCGCCCCAGCCCAAAAGCACCGCGAAGGCCAAGGCCACCAACCCGTAAAAGAGCCATCCCACAAGGGTCATCCAGCGCTGCCAGGGTCGGGGGCCATGCACGGCTCGCGCGGGACGTTCGGCACGGTACTGCAACGCTTCGGCGAAGCGTAGCAGCACGTCGTCCACGTCCATCTGCAGGTGTGCCGCATAAGCCGCCAGCATTCCCCGGGCCTGGATGGTAGAAGGGAACGCGTCCAGGTCGCCGGTTTCCAGCGCGGACAGATACTTCTCGGCGATGTGGAGGGTTTCGGCTACCTGCTCCAGCGAATAGCCCAACCGCTCCCGCCGTTCCCGCAAGCGGCGTCCCAGGTCTTGCAAGCGCTCCTGAGCCAGCGCATGGGTGGGCGAGGGATAGGAGGGCCGCTCATTGGCTTCCTCCCGGCTTGAAACGGCCGAAGCGTTGGCACCACCTAACAGGGCCAGCAACGGCTCTGGGTCCAATCCCAACGCCTCGGCGTACAAGCGCAAGAAGCCCCGAACATGGGCAGGCGAGGGCAAATCTTCCCAGCGCTCCTCTTCCAGAGCCTGCAGGTATTCGGGCTTGATGTGAATGCGGGCCGCCACGTCGCCGTACTCCCATCCCCTGGCCCGCCGCGCCCGGCGGAGTTCACGTCCGATGCGTATCGAATCCGGCATCCTTCATGTACGCACAGGGGCGACCTTCTCAGGTCGCCCCCTGAAGTTTGGCTTTTTGTGGTGGGCTTTCGCCCACCACAAAAAGATGATGATAACCCATCAAAACAAACCTTGTTTCGGCGGTAAGACCGCCTTCACCCAGTCTCACGAGGCGATGTATCGCTACAAACCCAGCCTTCCCAGCCTTATCAAGGCCAAATCTGAGGGGCGACCTTCTCTGGTCGCCCCGCGCCTTCCCATCGTCAGCGGCGAAACGGAACGGATTTACCCATGAAAAAGCATACGCGCATCCTTCACGCCCTTTCCGGTTCCCCTTCCGGCTGAGGTTCTCCCACCGCTTCGCCGGCCTGACCCTCGCTTTCCACCTGGGCTTCGGGGGTCGCCTCGGCTTCAGGCTGGGCGGCTTCAGGACCTTCGCCCATGCGGTGTACCACCACCTTCACCTTGGGAATCAAATCTATGGTCAGGCGCACGGGCACCTCGTATTCACCCAAAAAGCGGATAGGGTCGGTATCCACCTGGCGGTGGGAAATTTCCACGCCCAACTCTTCGGAAAGGGCCTGGGCAATCATGCGCTGGGAAACGGAACCGTAGAGTTTACCCGTCTCCGAAGCCCGCACAGGGAAGTAGAGCGTGGTCTCGGCAATGCGCTCGGCCACACTCTGCCAGCGCGCGGTGGCTTCGGCCCGCTCCTTCTCGGCCCGCTCCCGAATGCGTTCCGCCATGCGCAACGCCTGAGGCGTGGCCACCGTCGCCAAACCCTGGGGAATCAAGAAATTCCGGGCATAGCCCCGGGCCACCTCTTTGACCTCGCCGGCACGGCCCAATTTGTACACATCCTGAAGCAACAGCACCTTGACAACTTTGCGAACGGCTTTTGGCATGGCTCTCCCTCGCGTTTCCGTGGAATGAAAGGCTATGGGTCGGCTTTCTTCCATACAAAATTTACGAAAACGAACCCCTCTCGTTTTCGCCCCACGCAGGCCGATTTTCACGTCGAACACGCCCGCCATTGTACTGAAGAGCCGGGGGGTTGTCAAATGATTTCGCAGGATGGGTGCACAGGGCAGAATGTTCTTGCCAAAAGTGCAAAGTCGCCCACAAGAAGTTTCCTCGCTTAAAAATCCCGAAAAATGTGATACAAGTCACAAGTTTTGTGGTATCATTGTGTCATCATAAAAACAATTCGCTATATTGTTGGTGGCTGTCCCAGACACGCCGTCGTTTACCAAAGAGCCGATTTACGTTTAGAGGGTGTTTGAAAACCCTTCGTAACCTCTACGTTACAACAAGAAGTTACCACCAGACGAAAGCGCAAACTGCAGTCCACGAACGTATTTTGCAAAACTCTTTCTTTTTTGAGAAGGTGCTTTGCACCTTCTCAAACACCCTCTTAGACCGAGATGGCGTGCAGGCGTGCGAAGAATGCTTGACCCTACGTAAGGAGGCATGCCCTTGGGAGGTCTCTCCGCCATGCTCCTGTAAGCGACACCCCTTTCCCGCCGCATTCGTCAAGGCGGTATACCAACCGGAATTACGCACGGCCTTTGGGCGGGATGAGGGGTGCAGGAACGACCGTCAACGTGGAAGCCCAAAAGTACCGCCACGCAGACAACCGGTTGGTGCGGCGGTTTTTGTTTTTAACCCGTTGTCTGGGCATCACCCTTTAGAGGAGGTGTACGATGCGTGGACGAGGTATCCTTTCCCTTGCCCTCTCGGTCATCACCCTGGGTGGTCTGGCCCTGGCCTGCGGCTGGCTGACCCGGGGAGCAACGCCCACCGTGGATGGCAACTTGCAAGCCACGCGCACAGCCCTGGGTCTGACCCAAACCGCCATGGCCCAGGCAGGCGCGGTTCAGCCTGCATCCCCTTCGCAACCCCAGGGACAGGTCTTTCCCGTGGGCCTGAACCTGCCCGTGGTTCCCTGGGGCCTGCTGACCCAACCCAAAGGGTCCCACGTGGTGCGACCGGCTGAACCGGGACCGGCCCTTTCCGCGGTGCAGGACCGGGCCACCGGCGACCAGGTGCGCCCCGGCCAGCCGGTTCACCCCGGCGGAGGCGACACCTACCAGCGCAACATCTACGAGCGCCCCTTCAAGGAAAACACCCAGGACGAGTACTACCCCGACCTGGACATCACCGAAGCCCGTTTGAGCATGGACGAAACCTGGGTGTACGTGGACATCGAAGTCTACGGTCTGAATCCCGGAACCCAAACGCCTACGGGCAACTACGGCGTGGAACTGGATTTGGACCGGGACGGACGCGGGGACCTGCTGGTGTGGGTGCAGGGCCCCGTGACCGACACCCAATGGACCGACGCTCGCGTCCAGGTCTACGACGACCCCAACGAAGACGTGGGCGCGGCCCGGGCCTGCCTGTCCGACGCGCCCTTCCAGCGCACCGGATACGACCGTTTGATTTTCTACGAAGCCCGGGGTCAGGACCCGGATATGGCCTGGGTTCGGTGGGTGCCCCCGACCGATGCCGAAGCCCGTCCTCGTATCCAGTTCGCGTTCAAACGCAGCCTGCTCCCCGACCCCACCAAGTTCGTCTGGTGGGTGTGGAGCGACGCTTACGTGGCCTGGCCCGCGTTCATGGATTACCACGATGCGTTCCTGTTCCCCCGAGCCGGTTCCCCGTACCCGGAGCATCCTTACTACCCGGTGAAAGCCCTGGCCCGCATGGACAACACCTGCCGGGTGCCTTTCGGTTTCACCCCCACCGAAGAAGACTATACCTGCGGCATCTGCTTAGCCCAGGGCGAACATCCCCCGGACCCGCCCGACTCGCCTCCAGGCTCGCCCCCAGACAAGAGCACCTGCCCCTTTACGCCCAAAGGCCCGCCCGGTGAGCCGCCCGCGCCCAACTGCCGCTGGAACGAAGAAACCTCCGAATGGTGGTGCGCGCCCATCCTGGAACTTCCCCGTCCCGATGAAGAACCCGACCTGGTGGAACTGTGTACGTCGGAAGGGGACCTGGCAGGATGTGTGGAACTGGTGCCCCTTTCCGAGGAATCTTCTACGGAAGCCCCTATCGTCATTTTGGAAGATGTAGAAGAGGATGAGGCCGGTCCCTCTGCTTCTCTGCCGCGCGAAGTGGGACCCGGCGCCTTTGACCTGCCCGAGGATTTGGTGAAAATTCGATGCCGGTGGAACGACCTCACCTGTGAATGGGACTGCGACGATGCCTGTCTGCCTTCCCTGGATGACCTGCGGGCCGCGTGCAGCGATGGCTTGCTGCTGCGCTCCGGCGATTTGTTTGGCGATGGCAGCGCGTTTTGGATGTGTGCCCAGGGCGACCTCTTCGACCCCTCCGAGCCTCCCCGAACCACGCGCATCGACTGGGATGCCGGGGCCTGCACCTGGAAGGAAAGCTGCCTGCTGGACCTGGCGCCCCTGATTGCCCGCGCGCGGGCACGGCTTTCCGAAGGCTGGGAATGCGTGCCCCTGATGGGGACCTGGTCCAATGTAGCGGCCACCCTGACGCGGTTGGGCTTTGAACCGGAAGGCCTCCTGACGGGTGGTGGGCCCGCCTTTGGCGGCCTGATGGCCTTCGGCCTGGTCTGCGCCCAGGGTGACCCGGCACGGGGCATGGAAGAAGCGACGCGTATGGAAGCCTGCGTGCTCGACGGCTGCGACATCAACTGTCAGGAGAAAGAGCCGCCCCGCAAGCGCCCCAAACCCACCTCGGAACCGGCCTGCGACGGCACCCTGGTGCCCGTGCCCGACGACCCCAACCAGAGCGTGTGCTACATCGATCGGGACCGGGATGGTCAGGGCCTGGAAGCCTACGACCCCGACGACACCTACCTGCTCAACGTCTGGAACCCGGAAACCTGCCGTTGGGAAGGGCGCTGTCTCTCCGACCCGGAAAAATGTCCGCCTCAGAAGCAGTGTCCGATGCCGCCCAACGGTCCCGCGTGCGATTTCGTCACTCAACTGCAGGATGGTTCGTGGATATGCCGAAACCTGGAGGTCACCCGCCTGGCGCCGCCCCAACTTTGCACCTGGGATGCCCAGGCCTGCCAGTGGGACTGCCGTGACCTGACCTGCCAGCCGCCGCCCCAAGGCCCCGGCCCTAACTGCCAGCCCGGCGAGCAACCCAACACCTGGGTGTGTACCGAGCCGCCCAATCCGCCCGTGTTCACCCACGTGCCGCCGCCCAGCGGCCCGGTAACCTACACCTGGGACCCCAAGAACTGTGCCTGGGTGCCCCTGCCGCCTGAGGCCTGCCAGCCGCCCCAGGACCTCCAGACCGCGGGCACCGATCCCCTCACCGGTACCCCGAATTTCTGCCAGCAACGGGACGACGGACGATGGTCCTGCCCGGAACGGGGCACCTTTGATGAGTGCACCTGGAAAGTTTTCACCCCCGAGGAGCAGGAGAAATACGGCGTGTGCGGCCGCTGGGTGTGCTGGAATCTGTGCGAAGTGGACACCAACGGCCCTGATAACTGCAAACAGGTCATCCACCTGGGCGGCAACACCTGGGCCTGCATCCAGGAAACCAAGAACCTGACCTGCACCTTCAACACCGACCCCAACGTCTGCCAATGGCAATGCGACCTCAAGTGCGAAATCCCCTCCGGCCCGCCGCCCGCGTGTACCTACAAGTACCAGCAACTGGGCCCCGGGTATTGGGAATGCTATGACCAGAACAACAACGTGACCCGGTGGCGTTACGACCTGACCCAATGCCAGTGGCAGCAAGAGTAGGCCGAAACGAAACCTCTGCCTTTCACCAAGGGCGGGGCATGTCGTCCCGCCCTTGGTGTTCCTCTTCCCTGCTATAAGGGAGGCCATCCGATCTCCGGCTCCCAACCATTTTCCACCGGTAGCCAGACAATGATGCTCCGGTTCCCCGGTCTTTGTCGTTTTTCGGTATCATTGAATACAGCGCCGTCTCTCGTACGAACGCTCCCAAATGTCATCCCAAATCCATTCATTGACAAGGAGCAGCCCCATGCCCAAACGTACCATCACCGCCGAAGACCTGTACCGCTTCCATCTGGTCAAAGACCTGCGCATCTCCCCCGACGGCCAGTGGGTGGTGTATGTGGTGGAGCGGGTGGACCGCAAGACCGAGAAGAAGTACACCAACCTGTGGCTGGCCCCCACCCAGGGCGGCCGGCCCAAGCCCTTCACCACGGGCGACCAGCGAGACTTCATGCCCCGATGGAGCCCCGACGGGCGCACCATCGCTTTCCTTTCCAACCGCGATGACGAAAAACAACCCCAAATCTACCTCATCGACCTGGACGGCGGCGAGGCCCGCAAACTCACCGACTTTCGCGGGGAAGTGGGGGAGATGGTCTGGTCCCCCGATGGGACCCGGCTGCTCCTCCAGTTCCGCAAAAAGGACCCCGAAATCGTCGAAATGGAAAAGGACCCCAAGAAGCGGGAACGGGGCCTGGTGGAGCGCCACATCGCCCGGATGTTCTACAAACTGGACGGCTACGGCTTCCTGCCCAGGGACCGCTGGCACCTCTACCTGGTGGACGTACGCACCGGCAAAATGACCCAACTCACCGACGGCCCCTACGACGAAACCTCGCCCACCTTCTCCCCCGATGGCAAATGGATCGTGTTCGCCTCCAACCGCTCCGAAGACCCCGACCGAAAGCCCGACGCGGTGGACCTGTGGCGCATCCCCGCGGCGGGCGGGGAGATGGAGCGCATCCCCACGCCCTACGGCCCCAAGCACAGCCCCGCGGTCTCGCCCGATGGCCGCTTCATCGCCTATTACGGGCGCATCGGCGAAGGGGAATGGTGGCGGAACCAGTCCCTGTGGGTGGTGCCCTGGGAGGGCGGCGAAGCCCGGAACCTGACCCAGGACCACGACCTGCACGCGGCCGTGGACATCATCAACGACGTCATCGGCGCGTGGGCTACGCCCCGGCCCCTGTGGAGCCCCGATGGGGGGTGGCTCTACTTCCCCGTGGCCCTGCACGGCAAGGTGCAACTGCGGCGCATCCGGCCCGATGGTTCCGAGATGGAAACCCTCATCGACGAAAAGGGCGCGGTGGGCTTCTTCGACCTGGATAGGGAAGGCCGCCGCCTGGCCTACTTCTTCGGCACCCTCACCGACCCCGGCCAGGTGTACGTGCTGGACTTGAAGCGCGACCGCGCCCGCCGGCTCACCAACCTCAACGCCTGGCTCCGCCGGGTGGACCTGGGCACCGTGGAAGAGGTCTGGTTCACCGGCCGGGACGGTTACCGCTTGCAGGGCTGGATTGTGAAGCCTCCCGGCTTCGACCCTGCCCAAAAGTACCCCTCCATCATGGAAATCCACGGCGGACCCCAGACCCAGTACGGCTTCGCCTTCATGCACGAGTTCTACTACCTGGCCGCGCAGGGCTTCGTGGTCTACTTCAGCAACCCTCGCGGTGGCCGGGGCTACGGCGAGGAGCACCCCCGGGCCATCTGGGGCCGCTGGGGCACCTACGATTACGAGGACCTCATGGCCTGGGCCGACTATATGGAAGGGCAGCCCTACATCGACCCCGAACGCATGGGCGTGACCGGTGGCAGTTACGGCGGCTACATGACCCTGTGGATTATCGGGCATACCCGGCGCTTCCGGGCCGCGGTGGCCCAGCGGGTGGTGAGCAACTTCATCAGCATGTGGGGCACCAGCGACTTCAACTGGATTTTCCAACGTCCCCTGGAGGCCGGGCCGCCCTGGGAGGACCTGCAGAAATACTGGGAGCGCTCGCCCATCGCCTACCTGGGCAACGCGGAGACCCCCACCCTCATCATCCACAGCGAGCAGGATCACCGCACGCCCATCGAGCAGGGCGAGCAGGCCTTCATTGCGCTGAAGTACAAAGGCGTGCCCACCGAATTCGTGCGCTTCCCCGACGAGCCCCACGGGCTTTCCCGGGTCGGCCGCACGGACCGGCGCATCGCCCGGCTGCGACACATTGCGCGATGGTTTCAGAAATTCCTGACCCCAGAGGAGGAATAATCGAAAGCCATCCCGGGGAGGAGGGTTATGAAAATCCTGGCACGTATCACCTTCGTAACCACATCCGATTTCGACCTGAAAGGAGGTTCGGTTCATGGGACGCTTTCAAATTCTCGGTGACGACATTCAGATGGTGGAAGTCACGCTGGAGCCCGGCGAAGGCATGCGTTCGGAAGCCGGGGCCATGCTGTACATGGATGCCCACATCGAAATGGAAGCCCAGGTGGGCGGCCTGTTCAAGGGGCTGAAGCGGATGCTGGCCGGCGAAAGCCTGGCCCTGACCACCTACACCAACCGCGGCCATGGTCCGGGACGGGTGGCCTTTGCCGCACCGTACCCCGGTAAGATTATCCCGTTGAACCTCTCCCAGGTGGGAGGCGAGTTCCTGGTGCAGCGTGGCTCCTATCTGGCCTCCACGGTGGACGTGGACATCGAAATCGCCTTCACCAAGCGCCTGGGCGCCGGTTTGTTCGGAGGAGAGGGGTTTCTATTGCAACGACTCAAAGGGCGAGGACTGGCCTTCCTCCACGCCGGCGGGCACCTGGTGGAAAAGGAACTGGCCGCGGGCGAAACCCTGCTGGTAGATACGGGCTGCATCGTGGGCTTTGCCCCTTCGGTCACGTATGACATCCGCATGGTCAAAGGCATCAAGACCATTTTCCTGGGCGGCGAGGGGCTGTTCCTGGCCACGCTGACCGGTCCGGGCAAGGTCTTGTTGCAAAGCCTGCCCCTGAGCACCATGGCCCGCACCCTGGTCATGGCCGCAGGCATTACCAAGTCCAGTTAGAGATCGCCTTGCCCCACGAGGCACGAAAACGGGACGCCCCAGAGAAATAAATTGAGGGGACGGCTTCGCGTCCCCTCAATTTATTTTTTGTGCCAACGGCCCGGTATCCGAGATGGATGGGACGGATTTGCCGCCCCATCCATCGCCGCTCATGGAAGAACACGGGGGATTACCCTTCCTTCTCCCAATCGAACCAGGTCAAGATCAAATCCCGGGCGGCCTTGACCTCGTCCACCCGACCGAAAGGCGTCTCGTGGGGCGCGGTCTTGAGGAGTTCGGGATTCTCTCGGGCCTCCCGGGCGATTTGCTTCATGGCCGCGATGAATGCGTCCAGGGTGGCCTTGCTTTCCGTCTCCGTGGGTTCAATCATCAGGGCTTCCTTGACGATGAGGGGGAAGTAATTGGTGGGCGGGTGGAAGCCGAAGTCCATGAGCCGCTTGGAGATGTCCACCGCACGCACACCCGGCGCATCGGGCCAGCGGCCTTCGGCCACGAACTCGTGCTTGCACAGGCGATTGTAGGGGATGTGGTAAGTGTCCTGCAACATCACCCGCAGGTAGTTGGCGTTGAGCACCGCGGCTTCGGCCACCTGGCGCAGGCCTTCCTGGCCCAACATGAGGATGTAGGTCAGCGCGCGCACCATGACGCCGAAGTGACCGTGGAAGGCCTTCACCCGACCGATGCTCTTCTTGGGCCACACGAAGCCATAGGTGGGCGGGTCCCCCGCTTCCACGATGTCCACGATGGGGCCGGGCAGGAAGTCGATCAAGTGCTCGGCCACGGCCACCGGCCCGGATCCCGGCCCACCGCCACCGTGGGGCGTGGAGAAGGTCTTGTGCAGGTTCAGGTGCACGATGTCGAAACCCATGTCGCCGAAACGGGTGATGCCCAGGAAAGCGTTGAGGTTCGCGCCGTCGCCGTAGACCAGGCCCCCGGCTTCGTGGACCACCTGAACCACCTCTTCGATGTGTTCCTCAAAAAGGCCCAGGGTGTTGGGGTTGGTAATCATCAGGCCGGCGAGGGTCTCGTCGCATTCCTTCTTCAGGGCCTCCAGGTCAATGTTCCCCCGCTCGTCCGAAGGGATTTCCACCACCCGCATGCCGCTCATGGCCGAGGACGCGGGGTTGGTGCCGTGGGCGGAGTCGGGCACCAGGACCTTGTTGCGCTGGTGTTCGCCCCGCTCCCGATGGTACGCCCGCATGATGAGAATGCCGGTGAACTCACCATGCGCGCCGGCCGCGGGTTGCAGGCTCACGCCGGGCATCCCCACGATTTCGCCCAGGTACTTTTGCAGGTGATACATGAGGGCCAGCGCGCCCTGCACGGTTTCTTCTGGTTGCAAGGGGTGGATGTAGGCAAACCCCGGCAGGCGGGCCATGTCTTCGTTGACCTTGGGGTTGTACTTCATGGTGCAGGAACCCAGGGGATAGAAGCCGATGTCCACCCCGTAGTTGTACTGGGAAAGCCGGGTGAAGTGGCGCACCACGTCCACCTCGGAAACCTCGGGCAGGGGTAAATCCTCCCGCAGCAGATGCTTGGGGAGTTCCGCCTCGGGCACATCGGGTTCGGGCAGGCGCACCGCCCGCCGCCCCGGCACGGAAAGTTCGATCAACAGGGGTTCACGGATTTTCTTTCTGCTCATCCTAGACCTCCTGGTCTTTCACAAATTCAACACCAGGCGCAAAGCCTGCTCCACTCGGGCCATTTCGGAGGAGGAAAGACGACCCAGTTTTCGTATAAAGCGTTCCTCGTCCACCGCCCGTAGTTGAAAGGTGTCAATGCCCGAAACCCTCTGCAAGCCGTTCTCCTCCGTGGGTTCCACTCGAACGAACCAGGGGAGACGTCCCAGGTGCTCTTTCCACGTGGTGATGGGCACAATGATGCGCAAGGGAAGGCGTGCCAGCGCATCTCGATTGACCACCAGTACCGGCCGCCGTTTCCCCATCTCACTGCCTCGCGTTGGGTTCAAATCCAGCAACCAGATTTCGCCGCGCAAAGGGTTGGGCATACACCACCTCCTTAGGCCTGAATTTCCTCCTTACCCATCCGAGGAAACTGAAAGCCATCCTCATTGCGCGCGGCGAAATTCACCCTTTTCATCCCACTCCCAAAAGGGTTCCGCGTCCAAAAGCCGCCACTCTCGGGCCTCTTCTTGCAAGTACCAAGCACGACCTTCTTCCGCGGCACGGGCCAACAAAGCGTCCTCGAAAGCCCGCAGAGCCTCTTCAAGGGAAACGGGCCGTCTTTCCGATTGCAAGACGTTCAACAAAACATCCGGTGCCAGGCCCAAGGCCATTTGCAACACTTCCGACAACACTTCATTGACCGAACGGTTCAGAAATTCGGCCAAGTAGTGCAAGCGCTGGTATTCTTCTGCGGAAAGGGTCAACGAAACCGTAGTACTCGGCATGCCCACCTCCTACGCCACCCATTCTTCCAGCACCTGGGCCAGGAATTCGATGTCGTCGCGGGAAATCATCTCGGTGACGGCAATGAGCATGTGCCGGTCCAGTTGGGGGAAATCCTGGGACAGGTCGTAGCCACCCAGGATGTCGTGGTCCAGCAAGAAGTCGTTGATGTCCTTCACCGGAGAGGGCGTCTTGAGGACGAACTCGTTGAAAAAGGGCACCTGGGGGAAGGCCAGTTCGAAGCCCTCGATTTGGCTCAGGCGCTGCGCCGCGTAGTGGGCCTTGTGGTAGTTGAGCAAGGCCACCTGACGCAGGCCCTCCTTGCCCATCAGAGCCATGTACACCGTGGCGGCCAGGGCCATGAGCGCGTTGTTGGTGCAGATGCTGGAGGTGGCCCGAGCGCGGCGGATGTGCTGTTCCCGGGCGCTCAGGGTCATCACATAGGCCCGCTGCCCGCGGCTGTCCACGGTCTCGCCGATGAGCCGGCCCGCGAGTTTGTGCACGTACTTCTTGCGGGTGGTCACCACCCCCAGGTACGGGCCGCCGAAACTGAGGGGGATGCCCAAAGGCTGGCCCTCGCCCACCACGATGTCCGCGCCGTATTCGCCGGGCGGCTTGAACAAAGCCAGGGCCAGCGGATTCACCACCACCCCGAAGAGCGCACCTTTCTCGTGGGCCGCGTCGGAAATGGCCTGCAAGTCGTACAGGCGGCCCAGGAAGTCGGGGTAAGCCACCAGCACCAGGGAGGTCGCCTCGTCGATGAATTCGGCCAAGGCCTCGGGCGGCGCGTCCAGGGGCACTTCGGGAATCACCACTTCCCGTTCCGAATGCTCATAAGCCGTGCGAATGGTGGCCAGATACTGGGGGTGGAGGAAAGGCGAGACCACGGACCGGGGACGCTTCCCCCGGAAGACGTGATAGGCCATGTTCACGGCCTCGGCCGCGGCGGTGGCGCCGTCGTAGTGGGAGGCGTTGGCCACCTCCATGCCCGTGAGCGCGCACATCATGCTCTGGTACTCGAAGACCGCGTGCAAGGTACCCTGGGAAATTTCCGGCTGGTAGGGTGTGTACGCGGTGTAGAACTCCCCGCGACGCAGCACGTGGTCCACCACGGCGGGGATGTAGTGATGGTACGCCCCCGCGCCCAAAAAGCACAAGAGGTGGTCGCGCACGTTGTCGTTGGCCTCGGCCAGGGCGTTCAACTCTTCCACCACCTCCATTTCGGTCATGGACGGGGGCAAATCAATTTTCGGCGGATGGCGGAATTTTTCGGGAATATCCGCGAACAGGTCTTCGATGCTCTCCACCCCGATGGCTTTGAGCATGGCCTCCCGTTCTTCGGGTGTATGCGGAATGAACATCGGACACCTCCAAACCCAAGGTATGCTTCCGACCAACGGTCAACGAAGGTCAAGGCACCGGAACAAAGGTTTGCGGGGGGTTCAAGGGATGGAAATCCAAGACGTCCCGATGCTCCCACAGCACCCGCCAGCGAGCGAACAGGTCCTCGCAATACGGGTTCATGTAACAGCCATGCGGGCTGCCCAGGACGAAAATCCCCACCGCACGCGGCAGTTCTTCCTCGTCCCATGCTTCCATGGTCAAAAAACGCCGCAACGCGTCGAAACGTTCCAGGCGCAACGTACGGGCCGTGGCGTGGACCCCGTCGGCTTCGGACATGTAGTTCTTGACGCCTACCCGGTTGTAATCGCAGGAACGCCCGGGCACTTCCCAAATGGTGGCCAGGGGGTTCCAGCAGGCTCCCGTTTTTTCCTTTTGCGCCCATACCCACAAGGCTCGGATGGCGAACTGGGTCACGGGGATGTCGGCTTCTTCCAGCACCTGGGCGTAGAATTCCGGCCCCACCGCGTACCCCGGTACGCAAGTCAAAGGTGGACACAGTTCCGAGATGCCGTGAGCCTGCCAAAGGCGGTTCCAACCCATCACGATGTCCCGGCAGGCCTTGTCGCAGCGCTGAAAATACCCCGTCGTCCAGAAACTCACGGCCCGTTCCAGACGGCCGGTCTCGAACGCCTCCTGGTGCAACATGCGCAAAATGGCCGCGTAGGTGGGTTGTTCCAGGGTTTCTACCGTGGCCAAAATCCCCATCAAGGGGTTGGCGTAATGCTGGGCCGCGTTCCAAGAAGGACACTTCCATCCCAAAACCTGGCGGGTGGTTATCAACGGATTCCAACAGTAGGGGGAATCCATCACCCGCTGCCAGTGTATCAAGGCCTCCAGGGCAAAGGGGCTTTCGGGGATGTGCAAAAAATGGAGCACCGCCCGCCAGAAATCCACGCCGACCTCCCGCCCCAACACACAGGAGGGAGGAGGACAGGTTTCCGGCAGCGGCGCCGGTTCCGGCAAAAAGACGCCCACGGCCTCCCTCCCCACGCTCCTACAGCGGGTTTCCCCGCCGAACAAAACAGGAGGCCGGGCTTGCGAGGGGGCCAGGGTCAACAGGGCCGCGCCCCAACCCAACATCCAAAGCCAAAGACGAACCGACTTATTCTCGCTCTTCACAGTACTTCGCATAGGATTCGGCATCCATCAGCCCTTCCAGTTCCGAAGGGTCGCGGATTTCCAACTGAACCATCCAGGCCTGGCCGTAGGGGTCCTCGTTCACCCATTCGGGATTGTCGGCCAATTCGGTATTGAGGGCCACCACCTTGCCGCCCACGGGCGCGTACACATCGGCAGCGGCCTTGACGGATTCCACCGTAGCCACCACGTCACCCTGGTTGACCTCGTCTCCTTCCTCCACCAGGTATTCCACGTACACCACATCGGAAAGTTGGTCCTGAGCGTAATCGGTAATGCCTACCTTCCCCGTTTCGGGGTCAATCCACTCATCGTTTTTCGTATATTTGAGGTTGGGCGGAAAGTTCCAGGACATGGCAGCACCTCCTTTTGCAAAGGATTTTTGGAAACAAAAAGGCACGCGTTACCCCTTGGCAACGCGTGCCCTCTGTCCTGGAGCCTGAGAGATGCACGCCGACATGGGCGCTTTCCCCTTCGGCGGCGCGGAAAACCCGCGCACTCTCCAGAGGGCTTTGGGCACCGGAGTCCTTTTGCCTGAGAGTTTCATCCGGGAAACCCCGGACTTGCCCCTTCGGCGCCCGGCTCCAGGCCGGGTCTCTCCCCCGGCGCCTCGCGTTCAACTTCAAGTATACCAAACCTCGGCCTGAAGAAAAAAGAGGGCGGCGCAATTTGCACCGCCCTCGTAGCGCCCCTAAGCAGGGCTTATTCTTCCGGCTTGTTCATCAAGCCGAAGAAGTAAGAGGGATACTCAAAGGCGCCGGTATTGCCCACGTGATAGGGACTGGCTGCATTGAGGGCCGCGTCAAAGGTGCGCACCACGTCGTTGGCATCCAGCATGGTGCCGTCGTGGAACTTGACGCCTTTGCGCAGGTAGCAGGTAATGACGGTGCTGTCCTCGCTGACCTCGCACTTCTCGGCCAGGCGCGGCACCATCTCGCCATCCGCGGTGTACTGGTACAGACCTTCGGTGACCATCTTGCAGGCGTCCAGGGATTCACCGTCGGTTTCGTCCGCACAGTACAGGCTGATGGGCTCCGCGGCCTTCAGGTAAACCAGGGTGTCGCGGCCGGCAGGCTCGAAGAGCCACAATTCAGGCGGGCCCAGCACCGCGGCCTTGGCGTTCTTCACGTCCGCCCGAGCGGCATCCGCAGCCGCGCCATGGGCCACGGGAATCATGGGCACCAACTCGCGAATCGCGTTGTTGGCCTGCTCGTAGTACGGCCGCGCCTCCTCGGGGTCCGCGATGGTCGCGGCTTTCTCCAGGGGCTCGTAGATTTCAGGATACGGCTTGCCGAACTGCGGGTTGTTCTTGCTGAAGTGGAAGTCCAGGAAGTTGGTCACGTGCAAGTAGTCCGCACCCCAACCCAGCAAGTACATGCCGTCCAATTCACCCGCGGTGGATTTGGCGATGAACTCACCCGATTCCATCACGATGACCTCGGCTTCGATGCCCAAGTTCTCTTTCAGTTGGTTCTGAATCTCCACCGCCACCTTGCCGGGTTCAGGCAGATACACCCGGAACACGTCTCGGTAGTAAATCTTGGTCTTGAAGCGAACGCCGTTCTCGTCCTTGGGGAAGCCGGCCTCGTCCAACAACTTGTTGGCCGCCTCGGGGTCGAAGTCGTACCAGGGCTCGCCCACACACCCGTTTTCAATCACACAGGGCGTGAAGAAGTCGGCGACTTCCGAACCCTCGGGGTAGTAATTCTCCACGATGCGCGCCCGGTCGATGCCCATAGCAATGGCCCGGCGCACCCGCACGTCGTCGAAAGGCTCCACCGTGTTGATGAAAGCGATGTAGAAGACGTTGGGGTTCTTGACCGGTAGCAACACCAGGTTGGGGTCGTTCTTCACGGTCTCGAAGTCGTCGGGACTGACCTTGGTGATGTAATCCGCAGTACCGGCCTGGAGTTCCAGAAGACGCTGCGCGCCTTCCTTGGCCCAGCGGAAGACCAGAGTCTCGGTCTTGGCCGGTTCGCCCCAGTAATCTTCGAAGCGCTTGAACACAATCTTGTCGCCCCGGTACCACTTTTCAATCTTGTACGGCCCGGTGCCCACGGGCTGGGTCAACAGAATTTCCTTGTTGGCTTCATTGGCGTTGGCTTCGATCCACTCTTGGGGACGGATGAAGAAAGGCTGGAAGGAAATCTTGGCCAGGAATGCCGGGTCCGGCTTGCACAAGGTAAAGCGCACCGTGTACTCATCCAGGGCCTCGATGGACTTCACCTTGCTGGTCTTGCAGGACTCGTCGGTCACCACCAGGGGCTCGAAGGGCTTGGCCTCTTCCGTTGCAGCAGGCGCCTCTTCCATCGCTGCGGGCGCTTCGGTGGGCGTAGGCGTGGCCTTCTTACACGCCGCCAGACCCACAACCAGTATGGCCATCAACAAAAACCAAAACACTCGACGCATCGCTTCTCCTCCTTGAGGAAGAATTTCGGTCAGGTCAAAGGTGTCTTTGAGTATAGCCACAAGCATTCCAAGCGTCAACCAGACACCCCAACACGCGAATCCATCACCTTGCACATCAAAAGTGGGCAAAATTTGTGCAAATCGCCCTTGCCCTGGGCAAGGAGCCTCGTATAATGCCTGCACATCTCGCAGGAGGAAGAGGAATACCCATGTTTCCAATCCGCCTTTCCCCGCAACTTTTCACCCCAACCCTTTTGCTTACCGTCATTATTCCCTCGAGGAGAGGAGCGGTTCGTCCGAACGCGGGACCGTGACGTCCCTGCCGAGGTATCGGAGCCGCTCCCGAGGAGCGGCTTTTTTTCTGTCTGAAAAAGCGCAAGGAGACGAACGGGAGGTTCGCTATGAATTCGAAACGTGTACGCTTTTACGATGCCACCCTGACCGAAGGCTTGGCCCGCAACGAGCTCACCACGGCCCAACGCCAGGAACTGGCTCGACAACTGGACGCCAGCCACGTGGATTTCATCGAGGTCGGCACGGCGCTGGCCCAAAACGGGCATGTGGAACGCTTCCACGCCGCGGAAGGCTTCCAGCCTCAATATGCCCTGGCGGCTTTTCACATCCAATTGCGAGATGCGAAAGCCTCATCCGCCCGGGCTGTGCTGAAAGCCGCTCAACAGGCCCAAACCCCGGTGGTCATGCTGAGTGCACGATTGCAAGCCTTGCCCGAAGCCACCCGTCAGAGCCTTTTGCAAATTGCGCGCACGATGCACCGTCAGGGACGCCTGGTCATGTTCAAAGCCTTGGATTTCTTCCAGGTCTATCCCGCCAAAGCCCAGGCGGTGTGGGACCTTTTCTCCTTGTTGTGGGAAGCGGGTGTGCAGGTCTTCACTCTGGGGGATGAAAGGGGGCGTTCCCTTCCCTGGGAAGTGGCCACCGGCACATACGAAGTACGACGGCGCTTCCCTCAGGCGGAACTGGGCTTCTGGATGGCCAACGTCAACGCCTGCGCCGACGACAACGCGCTGAGTGCGGTGGGGCAGGGGGCCACGGTGGTACACGGCACCCTACATGGGTATGGACAGGGGCAGGGTTATACCGACCTGGCGTGTGTAGGTGCGGCCCTTTGGCGCCAACGGCAGGCCACTTTCACCTCTCAAGACCTGGAACACCTTTGGGAATGGAGTGAGCGCCTGCACACGTGGTTGTACGCCCCCCTATCGAGTTAAAAACCCCCCATCGGGTGAAAAAGGGAGAGGGCGCCCGGAAGGTTGCCCTCTCTTTGTATGCACTACTTCCACGCCTGGCCACGCCTGTTTGGGCCGACGGGGAAAGCCGGGCCAAATCACGACCATACCCCACCTCTCTTTCCGTACATTCCCCTCGCGCCCTGTTCATGGTCTGGATTTGTGGCAAAACCCAACGAGAGGGCGACGCTGTCGTCGCCCTCTTGCTTTTTCCGTAACTTTTAGCGCTGTTTACGGTTTGGTTTTATGGCAAAACCAACAGCAGGTGAAGCCAGGAGGGATGCCTGTGGAGGCAAATATCGGAATCCTTGCACTTCGCGCCGCGTGGTTGTTGGCCCTTTCCTATTTCATTGGGGCCATTCCCTTTGGGTACATCATCGTCAAATGGCGCACCGGCGAAGACGTGCGCTTTGTGGAAAGCGGACGCACCGGCACCACCAACACGTTTCGCGCGGCAGGCTGGTGGGCCGCGCTGCTCACCGCGGTGCTGGACCTGCTGAAGGGTGCTTCGACCGTATGGGTGGCTAAATTCGTGTTCCCCTCCCTCCCTTTGCTCCACGTCCTCGCCGGAGTGATGGCCGTCATCGGGCACAATCACTCCATTTTCACCATCGAACGAACGCCCGATGGCAAAGTTCGGATTTGGGGCGGTGCCGGCGGCGCACCTTGCGTTGGCGCCGCCATGGGCTTGTGGTGGCCGGCCATCCTGGTGCTGGTTCCCTGGGGCGCGGCCATCTGGTTCTTCGTGGGCTATGCCTCGGTAGCAACCATGACCCTCCCCCTGGTCACCACCGTGCTCATGGCCATTCTGGCCTGGGCCGAGAAAGTTCCCTGGGTCTACGTCCTCTACGGGCCTCTGGCCCAGGGGTTGATTCTATGGGCTTTGCGACCCAACATCCGGCGCTTGTTGAACGGCACGGAACGCGCCGTAGGCCTGCGGGCCTGGCGACAAAAACGCCTGGCCCGTTCCACTTCTTCCCCTAATTAGAGTGGACAGGGGTTAAAGACTTTTCACACATCCCCCGAGGCCGCCGAAAAGAACGCGTTTTCCAAAGCGTTCACCGCGGCATCCACATGGGGAACCCAGGTCACCAGGTTGCGTGCAAAATCGGGGAAGTGTTCCCCCAGATGCCGATACAGGCTGCGCAAAACCCGGTGCCAGGCCTCGCCCACAACGACGAAGGGCCTGGGGGAAAGTTCCCCCACCAAAAGCAAGTTCCAGTAAAGGGACAACTCCGTCAAGGTACCCACACCCCCGGGAAGGGCCACCGCAGCATGGGCATCGCTCACCATGCGCTGCAAACGCTCCATCAGGGTACGGGTACGACGCTGTTCGTGTATCCAGGGGTTGGGGCCTACCGGACGCCAACGCTCAATGGCATTACAAGGCACACCGATGACGTAGCCTCCAGCCTCATAAGCCCCTCGGGACACCGCCTCCATCGTACCGATGTATCCCCCCGTCATCACGGCAAATCCGGCTTGCGCCAGGCGTTTTCCCAGGCGATAGGCATGCCGATATTCCCGGCTGTTGGCATCAATGCCGGAACCGCCAAAGACAGCCACCACGCAGGACGGTCGCGACATGGAAGCCCTCCTGATGCAAAGAATTCATTCGCCACGGGCACCCAGCACCGCGCCGAAAGTGCGCAGGATGATGTACAGGTCGAACAGCAAATTCCGGTTCTTGATGTAAAACAGGTCGTACTCCAATTTGGTACGGGTTTCTTCCAGCGTACCCACGTAGCCCTGATTTACCTGCGCCCATCCCGTCAGGCCTGGCTTGACCAGCAACCGCGCACGGTAAAAGGGAATTTTCTCTTCCAACAAGGCCACCAATTCCGGTTGCTCCGGTCGCGGCCCCACCAGGCTCATCTTCCCCCGAAGCACATCCCAAAATTGGGGGAATTCATCCAGATGGGTTTTGCGCAAAAAGCGGCCAAAGGGGGTAATGCGGTCCTGGTCCTCGGGTGCCCAATGACCGCGTTCCCGCTGCGTATCGGGTAACATGGTGCGGAATTTCCACACCTGGAAACGCTCCCCGCGCTTTCCCACCCGTTCCTGACGGAAGAAGATGGGGCGCCCGCTTTCCAAATAAATCCACAGGGCAATGAAAGGGGTCATGACCGCCAACAGAACCAGACCTACCAGCGCGCCCAAGATGTCCAGGAGGCGTTTTCCTGCTTCGTAATACACGGTCTTGCGAGAGGCATCCATGAAATCCCGCAACATCCAGGTAGCATCCAGGTGGGCGATGGGCACCCGTTGGAAGAGTTCTTCGTACACCGCGTTCATGTGGCTCACTTCCACGCCCATGGCCTGCAGGTCCAGCAACGCCTGGAACAGTTCTCCCCGGATGGGACCTTGAATGGCGACGAAAACGTCGGTAATGGCGTATTGTGCTACCAGGTGGGGCAGGTCCACGCTTCGCCCGATGACCCGAAACGGCCCGATCTGAACGTTCTGCCGGGCCAGGTCGTCATCTACGAAGCCCAAAAGGTGATAGGGATGCGCGGTCGCCTTGCGGAGCCAGGCCCACAGGGCCCGACCGTTGCGTCCTGCCCCCACCACCAATACCCGCCGGTCGAAGTAACGCTGCACCAAAACGTGGATGTAAAACCACCGCCAGGCAGCGGTCAAAACCACGGTAAACAGCAAAAACGCGGCCACACTAATACGGGGAAGAAAGCGATATTTCTGTTCCACCGAGGTGAGGTAGAAGTAAAGAACGAGATAACTCAAGACCCCCAGCAACGAAGCCACCATCAGGCCGCGCTTGGTGATTTCCCAAGAAGTCGCCCGATGGTCATCGTACATTTCCACCATGAAGAACAACCAGAGGAAGGGCAGCAAATAAAACCAACCCGGTCGAGTGGCGAAGAAACGGGGCCACAAGATAAGGGATATGGAACCTTCACCGGCCCACATCCAGACCAGATTGGCCAGGAACCAGGCAAACCAGGCGGCAACCAGGTCGCCCAAGAAAAGGAGGATACGACGCTCCACCGGCCGAGGCTTCCAGCGCCTCACAGGAGGCCTGGGGCGCCCGTTCCCTGTGGTCACCGCGTCTTCCACGATTTGGGCCTGCGAACGATACCCACCCAAAAAGCACCTCCCCAAATCAAGTGCATGATGGCCATGGCCAGGGGTACGCCCATGACCAGCAAGGGGTCCCGCCGCCGCCAGGCCACCCCCAACCCGGCCAGGGCCAAAGCGAAGGTGTACATCCCCCATTGTAAAACCATCAGGACCCAGGCCCAAGCCCAGCCCAACCCACCCAGCACGGGCCAGAGCAGGGCGAGGAACACGTACAACGGAGGCACCAACTGGCGCCACCGCAGGGTTTCGGGGTACCGTCGGGCCACCTGGGCCTTCCAGTAGCCGTAGCGAGCATACTGGCGGGCCAGAGCGCCGTACGTGGGCCGGGCGTAATACGTACACCGTATCTTCGGATTCAACCACACCACATACCCGGCCTTGCGCAACCGAATGTTGAACTCATAGTCCTCGTTGGACAACAAGGTTTCGTCGAACAAGCCTACCCGCTGGAAGACCTCTCGCGGAAAGGTACCAAAGGGCACGGTATCCACCGGGCCGGGGGGACGGTTCAGGCGTCGGTAAGGGGAATCGCCCATGCCCAGGGGATGCGCGGCCGCTACCGCGATGCTACGGGAGGCCCACGAATCGGGGCGGGAAGGCTCGATAAGCCATACCCCGCCTACGTTACCCGCACGGGGTACCTGGTGTAGCGTTTCCACACAACGGGTGACGTAATCCGGAGCAGGCCGGCTATGCGCATCCAGCCGAATGAGAATTTGTCCCCGTGCATGGGCAATGCCCAGATTCAGGGCGGCAGGGATGTGGCGCTTGGGGTTGTCCAATACCCGAAGGGTGTAAGGCACCCGACTTTGATAGGCCGCCAGCACTTCCCGCGTGCCGTCGGTGGAGCGACCGTCCACCACCAGCACTTCCATGTCTTCTGCGGGAAAATCCTGCTCGGCCAGGGCCTCCAGGAGCACCCCGATGGTGGCTCGTTCGTTGTAACAGGGCACGATCACACTTACCCGAGGAGGCGACGAACCCTGCCGCGAAAACCCGTTTAGCGCTCCAGTCATCGCCATCGTCTAAAAGGGTATTTGCAAAGGGACCCACCTGACCCTTCTTCGGGCGCCCGCCTTTTGCAGCGGGGCGGACCCGCCACAAAAGGCCAAACAAGCGTGGCTCGCGAAAAGCCCGGTTCGGATTGGCAAGCGGCCCATCGGACAAAAAGTGGCCCCCCAGGGGGTTGGGGCCACCCCACCGGGTTCAGGCCAATTCCGGTTCAATCAAGCCGTAAGTGCCGTCCCGTCGCTTGTACAGCACGTTGATTTGGTTGGTGCGAGCGTTGTAGAAGACGAAGAAGGTATCGTGTCCCAACAGCTCCATCTGTTCCACGGCCTCTTCCTCGTCCATAGGCACCAGGGCGAAACGTTTGCGCCGCACGATGCGAGGCGGCTCTTCCGCGGCCTCCCGCAATTGATTTTCCATGAGTTCCGCGGCAATTTCCGCGTGCTTGACCGGACGCCGGGCGCGTCGGCCTTTCACCCGCTCGATGCGGCGCTCCATCACATCCGCGGCCCGATCCAGCGCGGTGAAAACGTCGTCGCCGTATTCCTCTGCCCGCAAAATCAACCGTTTCCCCCGAATGGTGATTTGGGCCCGTGCCCGATCGTCCTGGCTGCGGGCCGCGGGGTTGAAGGTCAAATCCACGCGAACGGATGCAATGTTGGACAACGAGCGAACCAGACGATCAATTTTGCGCTCCACATAATCTCGCAACCGCTCGTTCATCTGCACGTCTTCGTGGGTCACGATTTCCAGCGGAAAGTCGCTCATATGCATCCTCCTACGAAATCAAAAATGCGCCTCCCTGACCGAGCGGCAAGGCGCTTGCGGATTCGTCAAGCATACCATGCATTGGGGAATTCGACCGGGGCAACGGTCGCGAGGGGGCGAAGAGGCAAGGTTGGGAATCCACGGGTTCATGGCTGCCAACGTGCTCTGTCCCTTGCCCGGAGAAGATAACTGGAGACGAAGGCCGGCGCAACCTTGGTATGGTTCGCCACGACGAGGACTCGGCACACCGGCTCCTGATGCATTATACCATCGCTGCCCCAGAAGGCCTTTTCAAAACGAAAAACGCTTCTGAAGGGGATTATAATGGTAGTTGATTCTTTCTGCGGAGAATGCAGACAAACGATTCACCCCAACCTGGGGCCAACGACCTCGACACCAAACCGTCCTGTCTTCTCGCACCCAGGACGACCAATGCACCCTTCGAAGCACCGACCCAAGGGGGCAGCCATGGCTTGGTGGCAAAAATACATTCCGCATCCGGCCCTCATTGCGGCTTTGTTTGCTGCGGGCATTGCCCAACTGCTGAAACCCGTGTATCACCTCTGGCGCACCAAACACTGGCAATGGGAATTGATTTTCGAAGATGGCTACATGCCCAGCGGACACTCGGCCCTTATCACAGGGGTAACCCATGCCCTGGGCCTGGTGGAAGGCTTCCACTCCCCTCTGTACGCGCTGGCTCTCGTGCTCAGCATCATCATCCTCTATGACGCGGCCAATGTGCGCTGGCAAACGGGCGTCCATGCCCGCTGGCTCAATCACATCCTGCGGGAATTTCTACGGCAGGAAATCACACCCCAACAATTGCTGGACGAGGTGGTGGGTCACACCCCCTGGGAAGTGTTCTGGGGAGTGCTCATCGGGCTGGTTACCGCCCACTTGACCGTGGCCCTGTGGCCCTGGTGAGGGGGGCATGAGGGCAGACCCTCCCACAACCGACACCACGTCGGCATGGAACGCGAAAAGGCCCGGCTTTCTCGCCGGGCCTTCGCAATGGTCGGCCTCACGCCGTCGCGCCGTGCATGTCTGGCACATTGGTCTGCAAGCGCCGGGCAAAGGCCTGCAACCCCTGGTAGTACGGCAGGATGCTGGGGATGTAATGCCGTTCGTCCGCGGCGTGGGGGCCGATGCCGCTCTGCCCCCAAATGACCGCGGTGCCCGGGGGCGTAAACCGCACGCTGGAGGCCGGCAGTTTTCGGCACAAGGGAGGCCGATGCCCCCAGGCCTCTTCCAGGGCATCCAATAGCAGGTTCAAATAAGGGTGGCTCTCGTCCATGTAGGTGCCGCCCGCGGGAGATTCCACCACCATTTCCACGCCTTCCCGTTGGGCCAGGTCGTGCAAGGCCTGTAGAAAAGCGTCCAGGGCATCCTGGGGAATGGGGCGAATTTCCAGGCCCATGACGCCTTCGTCCGGGGTGATGTTGTACAGGCCGGGCCGCCCCACGAAGACAAAGGGGAAGCGAATCTGGGAATACCAGCCCGAGGAAGTATCCAAGGTGAGCATGTTCTCGGCCAGGCGCCGGATTTCATGTTGCAAGCGGAAGAGGCGGTCGGCCAGGTCGGCTTTGGCATGGGAAAGGCCGGAATGCCCCCGGATGCCCTTCAGCCGGAAAGACACCCGCACCGCGCCACGGCTTTGGGTGCACACCGCGCCATAAGGCTTGGTTCCGGTTTCCTCGGTGCGCTCCCCCGCAATGTAGAAGGCCGGCAAAGCACCGTAGGTTTCCCGATACCAATCCAGCGCCTCCCGGGTGCCCACGGGCCGGGTTTCCCCTTCTTCCTCGTTGCCGATGAGGAGCACCCCAAAAGGCGGATAGGGTGGCCCGGCCTGGAAGGCGTCCTTCATCCACACCGCGACCGTCGCCACCACGGTTTTCATGTCGGCCGCGCCCCGGCCCCACAGGTAATCGCCCTCGATGCGGGGCTGGAACTGGCGCTCATCGGGCTCGGGGTTCACCACATCGAAGTGCCCCAACCACAAAACGGACACCCCTTCCTGCCCCGGGAAAAAGGCGAAGAGGGCCGGAAACGGCGCGTCTTCGGGTTCCAACCAAACGGTGTGCAACCCGGCCCAATCGAAATAGGCTTTGAGCACCCGGCCAGCACGGCGCACCTCATCCAGCCTCGGCTGGGGTTCCGTGCTCACCGAGGGAATGGCGATGAGTTCCTGGGCCAGTTGCAAAATCTCCTTGGTTTTCGCATCCCATGCCATCGCGCGCCTCCTCTCCGGCTGGGCCTGGCTTTTTTCGAAGATTTCCTGGGCCAAACCGGGGCGACCAGGCCGCTCTCCTGCCTCGTTACAGGCCCAACCGGGCCTTCACCTGCTCTACGGCTTCCACCATGTTCCGCAACTTGGCAAAGGATACCTCCCAGGTTCGGGTGCGCAAACCACAGTCGGGGGCCACGTAGATGCGGTCGGGGTCCTGGAGGATTTCTAGGGCGTACAAAATGCGGTCCCGGATGAGTTCCACGGGTTCAACGAAGTTGGTGTGCACATCCAGCACGCCCAGGCCCACGATGAACTTGGTGTCTTTGAGCAGGTTGAGGGTTTTGGTGTAACCCACCCGCACTTCGGGTGAAACGCCCAGGTCGCGGCTGTCCCGGTTGGCGTACTCGAAGTGCATTTCGTGGATGACCCCTTCCAGATTGCGCAGGTGGGGCATGAGGAGGGAATAATCGGAGAAACAGATGTGCATGCCGAAAGTGATCCGGCCCTTCAGGTCGCCCACGCTATCGATGGTCGCCTGGACGAAATCGGGCACTTCGTCCGGATGGGTGGTCGCGGCCGGTTCGTCTATTTGCAAGAACTCCGCGCCGGCTTCCACCAGGGCCTTCAAGTTGGGGTAAATGACCTCACGGGCCATATCCCGCAAGAAGCGTCGGCGGGCTTCCTTACGCAGGCGCAGTCCTTCCGCGGTGCCAATGGGTGTGCGTTGCAGGTAGTACTCGTCGAAAGACCAGTCCACCAGGGTGTACGCGCCGGTGATGGGGATTTTCACCGGCCGGGTAGCATAGCGGACAATGGTGTGGTACTCGTCCAGGTGGTAGGGCCGTTCCACCGCGGGCTGCTCGACCACCGCGGCCTTCCGGTAGTACTTGTTGTCGAAACTGCGCACATGCCCGCGAAACGCAAAGCCCCGGATACGGCGAATGGGGTATTCGTACATCTCCACCCGATGCTGTTCACCGTCGTAGACCACGTCCAGCCCGGCCTTTTCCAGCAAACGCACGGCAAAACGGGAAGCCCAGGCCACCAGGTTGCGTTTTTCCTCTCGGGTGAAACCTTCCCGCTTTTCCAACAACGCGAAGAGTTCCTCCGCGTCCTTTTCCAAATCCAGGCGCCGCGCCCAAGTGCGGGCCTCTTCCAGGTCCTGGTCGTTCAGAGGAAGATTGCGCAAGGCTTTCACCCGCCAATTGGGCTTGGCCAGGGAACCGATTTCATGGGTCAACAAGGGTTTGTGCATGGGGAACCTCCTATTGGGAAGTGGCAAAGCAGTCAGCAGTCAGTCGTCAGCAGTCGGCGATTCGCTGGCTGCTAACCGCTATTCGCTATCTGCTTCAAAAATCGGTACTTGGCATCGGCCACGTCGCGGGGCAGGAAGAAGAAGTCCGCGCTGCCGGACAAAATGAGGAACTGGGGCCGCTTGGAGCGGGCCAGGTTCAGCGCCTCTTGCACCACCTCAGGGGTCTCCAGAAGGGAGTTGGTGGTATCCACGATGCCCAACATCAGGCCCCGCCCCTGGGGAACGTCCAGCGCGGCCACGTCGGTGTGGGTCAGGTCCACGCCCACGGCATCCACGGGCAAATCCCACGCCACCGACAGCAAGGGGGCGGCGTCACCGAAGTAAAAGGTCAACACAAAGCGGGCATCGGGAGCGACTTCCCGCAGGGTTTCCAGGGCCGGTTTGAGCGCGGCCAGGGCCTGGGCATTTCCTTCGTAAACTGCGAAGGGTTCCTGGAAAGAAAAGGTGTGGAACCCGCGGGGGACCAGATGGGCCACCACATCCCGCAACAGGGCCGTGGCGTCCTCCAGCGAAAGACCGGTGGCCATGCGGGTGAAGGTGTAGGGGGAAGGCAGAAAAGCCATGGTTCCGAAACGGAAGTATCGGGCTGCCCACTCGTCCAGGCGTCCCCAGGTCACGGCCTTGGGGAAATGGAGCACCCGGTAGAAAGTGTTGGTCTCGAAATAGCGGGTCAGTGGGCCGGGGTCCGCGCCGGTCAGATGGGCGAAGGGGCGGACCAGGTCCTGCCAGTTGAGCAGGCCATCGCTCACCAGCGGGGCATCGCCTTGCAGTTCGCGCAAGGCCGCGTAGTCGGCCTCGTAAGCGGCCTCCAGGGCTTCCAACGAGATGCGGTTTCGGTCGAAATCGCGCGTGGCTTGAATCAAAGCCTCGCCTCGGGAATACATGCCGTTAAGGGATACGAATACGTCCATGGGCGTTTTCCTCCTGGGTAAGAAGGTGTTGGGAAAGGGCAGCAGGTACCTGAGCGTGGTGGTGGGATACAACACAAATCCGGGGACGCACCTTCCCCGGTTTGTTTCTTCGGCTTCGCGCACCGCGCCAAGCCACAACTCCGCATTGAAAATCGTTGGGGCCAATTATACAGCGGCTCCCTCAGAGCACAAGAAACAAATCGACTTGAACCTCGTTCCGCCTTCCCCTCAAGGCGAGCCAAGGGAGGGCCAGAGGGTGTAGGCCTCCTTGACCAAATGCTGGGGGCCAAAATCCCGCGGGCCTTCCCCCGGGAAAACCCCTACACGCCCCTTTCAGGCGCCCGCCAGAATCAAATCGGCCAGTTCGCGAATGGCACCGTGACCACCCCGGGAGCGCAGGACCTTATCCGCGGCCCGTTTGGCCTGGGGATGGGCATCGGCCACCACCACGGCCCAGCCCACCAGGGGAAAGCAGGGCACGTCGTTGACGTCGTTGCCCAGATACACCGCCCGGTCGGGGGGGATGCGCCACTCTTCCAGGAGACGGCGCAATAGGGTGGCCTTGTCCTCCACCCCCTGCCACACGGGCAGGCCGAGTTTACGGCAACGGGCCGAAACCACGGGGTTCTTTTCTTTGGAAAGCACCACCACGCGAATGCCCGCCTTGCGCAGCCGTTCCAGACCGTATCCATCCCCCCGGTGGGCCACCACGGCTTCCCGGCCGGTCTCGTCCACCCACACCCGGTTGTCGGTGAACACGCCGTCGAAATCCAGCACCACCAGGGCCACCCTTTCCGGCATCCGCCGGGCCGGGCGTCCGGGCCAGACCAGGTCCAGGTCGGCGCGGAGCGCGGTCCACTCGGCCCGCTCCCAGTCCCATTCGTTGTCCAGGTCCACGGTATAGCGAGGGTCCACCAAAAGGGGCAGAATGGCCTCCCCGGTCATGGAGCGCTTTTCCAACAAAGTGCGGGTCCACATCACGTCCAGATGGCCCGTCTGCCAGTAGGTGCGGGGCAGGCGCTGGCGCGGCGCGTTGTACGGCTCCTTCAGCCCTTCTACGGTGAGCAGGGGCGCCAGCAAACCGTCCTCGCGGATGCGCCACATCTTGTAGGGGTTCTGGCCCGAAGGCACCACCGCGCGGACCGAATCGGCATGGGGATGCTGGAGGAGCAGGCGCACGCCCCGGTCCACCAGGTCGCGAGGGCGCAGGGGGCTGGTGGGGCGCAACTGCACCACCACATCGGGGTGGTAATCCTCGTGCTCGGCCAGCCACTCCAGCGCGTGCAAAAAGACGGGGTAATCGGGCGTATCGTCCTGGGCCAGGTGCTCGGGCCGCAGGAAGGGCACCTCCGCGCCGTACTCCCGGGCCACGGCCGCGATCTCCTCGTCGTCGGTGGAAACCACCACCCGGGTCACGGTTTCGGCCTGGAGCCCGGCGGCAATGCTGTACGCAATGAGGGGATGCCCCGCGAACATGCGGATGTTCTTCCGGGGGATGCCCTTGGAACCTCCCCGGGCCGGGATGAGGGCCAGTACTTCGGCCGCTCCGGGTTTGCGCAACGGTCGGGTACCGGTCAGGGGTGCGGTCATGCCACCTCCTCGAGATGCAACGTCAGGGGATGCCCGCGCTCCGGGCGCAACAGGTCCCAGGCGCTGGCCCGGTTGGCCACGATTTCCACCAAACCGGTGCTACCTACGAGAAACCCCAGGCGTCCTTCGGGAAGTTGGCCGAAGGTGGCCACCCAGGGCAACACTTCCCCCGAGGGCAGTTCCAGCCCCTGGAAACGCACCCGCCTCGGTTCCCCGGCGCCCAGCCAGGGGCGGAATGCCCACACACCCAAATCGCCCGCGGGGGAGAAAAGGCCCAGGTTGGTCAGGATGTTCCCAAAACGGTCCGGGTACAACACCTGGCCCAGGAGGCGCCGGCCTTCCAGCCGGGGAGTCAGGGGCGGCAGGCGTTCCAGGTCGTCCACCGGCGGGCCGAAGGCTTCGCCGGGGGTACCCAGCGCGGCATGGGCCGCGGCCGGTGCGAAGATGTCCCGACCGTGGAAGGTGGTGCTCACCTGCTCCAGGCGAAAGAGGGGGTTCTCCAGGCGCCAGGCCCGCCATCCGGGTTGGAGCACGTAGGTGAGCACGCCGTTGTCGGGCGCGATGAAGCGATAGGGGCCGCTCTCCACCAGGAGGGGCCGGCGGGCCGTGCCCACCCCCGGGTCCACCACCACCAGGAACACGGTGCCGGGGGGGAAAAAGGCGTGGCTTTGCCACAGCACCACCGCGGCCCGGAGAATGTCGCCGGGGGGAATTTCGTGGGTCAGGTCCACGAAGTCGGCCTCGGGCGCCCGGGTGCGCATCACCCCCTTCATGATGCCCACGTAAGGGTCCAGGTGGCCGAAATCGGTCAGGATGGCGATGGTGGTCATGAGCGCGCTTACTCCTCCTCGATGGTGTAGATTTCAAAGTCGTCGAGGCGCACTGCGAAGCCTCCCTTCTCCCAGGTTCCTATGACAATGCCCCCATACCCCGCTTGCAGGCGGTGGTCCTCCACTTCGTGAATCGGTTCCCCATCCACGAACAAGACCAGCCAAGGGCCGTAACACAGCGCCGCAATGTGCACCTGCCGTCCGGGTACCAGGATCCGGCCCTGGGGCAACTGGGTCCAGGGCACCAGGGCTTCGCCGCCGTCTGTGTCGTAATACCAGATGCTGTAGTAGCCGTCTTCGGAAATGCTGAAGGCGTAGAACGTATCGTTGGCTTCCCCTACCCGGCATGTAAGGCCGATTTCTCCATCGCCCGCCGGTTGGGTAACTTCCACCCAAACACCCACGGCCATGTCGGACAACCAATGCCCGCCGTAGGTAAACCAGTACAGATGTTCCGGCTTCAACAGGTGAAGCCAAAACGCCCCATCTTGATACCAGGCCCGGAGTTTATCGCTGGCTTCCGGCTCCCAGGGCTGAAAACGGGGGTCGTCAAAAGTCACCTGCACCACAAGGCGCAATTCCGGCTCCTTCTCGCCCGGAGTTTCCGTGGCCTCGGTGGGCTGAGGCGTGGCGATGGCCACCTGTCCGGAAAGGGCCGCCTCGAGCAAGGGCTTGGCCAGGTTGACGGGCCGCAAGGAATTGATGTAACCGCCAATGGGCACGCAAGTATCCTGCTCGTCTACCACACCGTCGCCGTTGGTGTCTACCAAAGGACGGCAATCCACCACCTGGCCGCTTTCCCCCGCGCCCGCCTGAGTAGGGATGCCCACCAGTTCACCGCGAGCATTCGCGGCCAGGCCGCCGCTGCTGCCGCCCGCAATGGTAGCCGAGGTCTTAATCCAGGCCCGGGGGCCATAACCAGGTTGGGGAACGAAACCGCTAACTTCGCCCTGGGTAAAGGTGATGGTGTCGCCTCCAATGCCGGGGTAGCCCAAGATGAGCAACGTTTCACCCAGACGCAGTTGGTCCGAATCCCCCAAAGGCACCGCGGGCAAATTCAGGTCGGCAACGGGGTTCCCGTCCAGGTCCCGGTCGATTTGAATGACGGCCAAATCCAGGCGGGGGTCCACCTGCACTACCCGCGCCCAATATTTGGGAACGGGAGGCTGATCAGGCGTTTCCGTCACTAAAATGAGCAAGTAATCGACCAACCCGCCGGCATCGTCCAGGACCACATGCGCGTTGGTCAAAATGAAACCTCTGGGATCCACAATGGTACCTGAACCGCTCCCCACGGGCGTATCGCCCTCCAACGCCACCACCATAACCACGGAACGGGCCAGACGCTCCACCAGGTCAGCCAGGGTCTGCGTCGCAGTCGGTGAGGGGGATGGCGAAGGCGTGGGTGTGGCCGCGGGAACCTTTATCGGCATTGACTTCGCAGGCACGGTGGGAGAAGAAGGTACCACCACGCCTTCCAGGGTGAAGAGCGTCAGACTACCATCCCGGAAGAGCAGCGTGCCCTCGCCCTGATAACGTCCTGGCTCCCAGCCCTGCACCTGCAACGTCAAAGTCCGCTGGCCTTTCGCCGGAATGGTCAGGCCGTCGAACACCAGACGTTCGTCGCCCAAATCGTCTTCCTTGCGCAAAAAGGGTGGCTCACTGCCTTTCACTACGAAACCATCCAGCCAGGAAGCCGGCAAAACCACCCCTTCCAAAACCATTTCCTCATCGGATGGGTTGTACAGCAGGAATTCCACCCGGCCCTCTTCCCCCTGGGCTACCTCGAGAACGGGCGGCTCCATGCGCACCTCCACCGGCGCATCCACCGCCGCGCCCAGGGCCAGAAAGCCTCCGCTCACCAACCCAATCAAGGCAAGACACCCACATCCCAGGAACACAAAAAGCCCCAGCACAATCCACAGGGCATTCCGCCGCATGGTCACCCTCCCGCAAAGAACTTTGGGTGTCGACTGCCGAATGGACTGCGCTTAGTCCTCGATGCGCTCCAACTCCTGCTGAATGATTTGTCGGAACACTTCGAAAGGCTGCGCCCCTACCACGGGAATGCCGTTGATGAAAAAGGTCGGTGTACCTCGAACGCCCAGGCGCAACCCGTCCTCCAGGTCCTTCAAAACCTCCTGGCGCTGCTCTTCGGATTTCAGACAATCCTTGAAGGCCTCCAGGTCCAGGCCCAGTTCCTCGGCATACGCCAGGTAGGTCTCCTCACCCAGGGGTTTGCCGCCTAAGAAGAGTTTGTCGTGGTACTCCCAATATTTGCCTTGTTCCCCCGCGCAATTGGCAGCAATGGCCGCGGGAATCGCTTCGGGATGAATTTGCTCCAACGGGAAGTCGCGATACACCAACCGAATCTTGTCGCCGAAAGTCTCAAAGAGGGGGTCGTACACTTGCATTCGCCAGCGTTTACAGAAAGGGCATTCATAATCGGAGAACTCGATGATGGTCACCGGCGCGTCCTCCGGACCTTTGGCCGGGTCGTCATCCACGCTCACGTCCAGCCGAGTGAGGGTGGGCGAAGGCTGAGGCTCGGCCGGTGTGGCCTGGGCTTGCGGTTGCTCCGCGGTGGCCTGCACCGCGGCAAGAGGCTCCGAGACTTCCGACCGACCGCCGGGCAGCCCCCACAGGATGTACCCGACGGCCAAACCCAACAGGAAGGCCAGGGCCGCCGGAACGATTTGAATGGGTAGATGGGTGCGGAAGGAATAAGACCTTTCGTCCAACATGCGTCATATCCTCCATGCAAAAAATGTGTGCTCAATCGACGAAACAGAAGGGGCACGCTTCCTGGGTCATGGAATCGCGTGCATCGCGGCCTTGCGGGAAAGTTTCGACCGGTGGTGGACAACCCCCTTTCGCGCGCCACCTGGATGTGCATGAAACACGGCAGCCTGGCTCAAAACCCACTCACCGCACCACCAGCAACAATGCGCCCATGCCTGCCAGCCACAGTAGAGCGGTCAATCCCAAAACCAGCACGACGCCTCGGGCCGGCCGTTCTTCGACCCGTCCATACCCCAGCCAGGTGAGGCGCAATCCGTTGATTCCATGATACACCAAACCCAGCAAAAGCACACCGTCGAGAACGAGGAACAGGGGCGATTTGGCCGTGCGGATGAAGGCATCCCAGGCGTCCGGACCGCGAGCCAGCAGGCGAAGCATCCAAAGGTGCAACAACAGGTACGCCACCAACCCCAGCCCGGTCAGACGGTGCAGCACGAAGGCCCAGTAGCCGAGGCCGCGGCCGCGCGGGTCCCACCAGGCCCGGGGGCCGGGCCGCCAGTCATAGGATTTACTGTGGCTCATGACGCCTCTCCCATAGGGGACGCCGTACGAACGGCTTGCGAGGTCAACAAATAAGCCCGCAATGCAGCAATGGCATGGCCAGGTTTCACCCCCGTAGGGCAGACCTCGGAGCATTCCAGGGCAAGATGACAGCGCCAGCACCCGTGGGGGCTATCGGCCAGGGCCAGGGCCTGCCACACCCGTGCGTCGCGCGGTTCTTCCACCACCCGCCAGGCCGCGGCCAGGGCCGCAGGCCCCAGGTAGGCTTCGTCGGTGGCGGCCACCGGGCAGGCCGATACACAAAGCCCGCATTCGATGCACGATTCCAGCCGGGTGAAATGGGGAATGCCCTCGGGCGGCACCGCCTGGGGCAGGTATTCGCTCCGGCGAATCAAAGGCCGCCCCACCGGCTCGAATTTTTCGTAGAACGCGGGCATGTCCACCACCAGGTCGCTGACCACGCCCAGGTTGTACAGCGGCTCCACGGTGATGCGTTCGGGCAGGTCCTGCACTTTCACCAGGCAGGCCAGGGCCTCCCGACCGTTGATGCGCATGCCGCAGGTACCGCACGAGCCATGCAAACACGAATGGCGCAAGGTCAGGTCCGGGGCATGGTCCCGCCGAATGCGCATCAGGGCCTCCAGCACCGTGGCCCATTCGGGTAGGTCCAGGGTATAGGTTTCGTAACGCGGCCGCGACCACCCCGGCTTGTACCGAAACACCCGAAACACCCGTTTCAAACCCATGCTCCACCTCTCCTGAGAGCAAGAAAACCCGCTGCCAGGACCCAGATTCGTCCTCACAGCCGGTAGTAGGCTGTGTGGGGAAGCAACACTACCTCGCGCGTGCGGGAGGGAACGTCCAGTCCCAGTTTGCGGCAGACCACGTCGGCGGTGACCTCGGCCATGCCCCGCGCGGTGGTGGCCTTGCCCCCGGTGATGGTCACGAAACCTTCCACGCCTTCGTCGGCGTGGTCGAAGCACTTGAAGGTGCGGCTGAGTTCCCGGCCGGTCTCGGCCTGGCGGGGTCCCACCAGGGGCCGGGCCGCGGACCAGGCGGCCCACAAGGGCGCCTTGCCCACGACGGGCACCATTTCCCCGCCCTTCTCGAACATAAGCCGCACGTGGTCCTCGGGCAGGTCCAGCGCGTCGGGGTCGTCCACCACCCAGGAGGTGGTGCCAATGATGGAGAGGCCCCGCTGGGGCACGATGATGTCGCCGTCGCCCGCGGGGTGGAGCCGGTTGATGACCATGTTGGTCCAGCGGCCTTCCACGGCCACCAACACACCAGGGGAAGGCCGGATAGGCACGTCCACGCCCACCATGGCCGCGATTTTGCCGCTCCAGGGCCCCGCGGCGTTGACCACCACGTCGGCGTGGATGTCTTCCTCCCGGCCGGTGACGTGGTCCCGCACCCGCACGCCGTACACCGTGCCGTTGCGCTTGAGGACCTCCAGTACCTCGGTGTAGGGTCGCACCACTGCGCCGTTCTTTTTGGCCGTGGCCAGAAAGCGCAACGGAAGACGCATGGCATCCATGGTGCCGTCGGGCACCCGCACGGCCACCCGTACCTGGGGGTTGAGGTTGGGTTCCAGACGCAGGGCTTCTTCCCGGGAGAGCACCTGGGTGGGGATGCCACAGGCTTCGCAACCTTCCAGGAAACGGGGCAGGTAGGCCTCGTCCTCTTCGGTGATGGCCACGAACAGGCCGTCGTTGAGTTCGAAGGATCCGGGCGCGATTTTCCGCAGGATGAAGTTCTCTTCGATGCACTCCCGGGCCGATTCCGGGTCTTTGACCGCGTAGCGCCCGCCGCTGTGCAAAAGCCCGTGATGCCGTCCTGTGGTGCCGGATGTGACCTCCCCGCGTTCGACCAAAGTCACCCGCAGGCCTCGCAAGGCCAGGTCGTGGGCCAGGGCCGCGCCCGTGGCGCCGCCCCCCACGATGACCACATGGAAATTGGCCGGTTTCGCCATCAAGCAACCCTCTCAAAAGCCAGGAGAAACGCGTTTCACTCCGCCAAACACAGACATGCGCAGGCCACGGAATCCTGCATCGCTTTCAGTATACCGCGAACTACCAAACGAAAAACGGGCGTATCGCCCGTTTTTCCCCACATTCCAAGGACATCTTAGAGGGTGCTTGAAAACGGATTTACGTTACAATAAGAAGTTACCACCAGACGAAAGCGGAAACTGCAGTCCACGAGCGTCTTTTGCAAAATTCTTTCTTTTTTGAGAAGGTGCTTCGCACCTTCTCAAACACCCTCTTACCGCCAGGAAAAGGCAAGGCTTTACATCGTTGTATCCCCGCCGTTCTTCGGGGCCGGCTGGCTTCCCCCCGGCAGGAAGTCCTCCGCAAAATGGCAGGCCACCCAATGCCCGGGCCGCAACTCCCGAAGTTCCGGCTCGGTTTCGGCGCATTCCGGTTTCGCGAAGGGGCAGCGGGGATGGAAGCGGCATCCGGACGGCGGGTTGAGCGGGCTGGGCACATCCCCGGGCAGGATGATGCGTTCCTTCTTCTTGGTGGGGTCGGGCACCGGCACTGCGGAAAGCAGCGCCTGGGTATACGGATGCAAAGGATTGCGGAAGAGCTCCACCTTGTCCGCAACTTCCACGATTTTCCCCAAATACATGACGGCCACCCGATGGGAAATGTGCTCCACCACGGCCAGGTTGTGGGCCACGAAAAGGTAGGTCAGGCCGAACTCTTCCTGCAAATCCATGAGCAGGTTGAGGATTTGCGCCTGAATGGACACATCCAGCGCGGAGACGGGCTCGTCCAGCACGATGAACCGAGGCCGAAGGGCCAGGGCCCGGGCGATGCCGATACGCTGCCTCTGGCCGCCCGAAAACTCATGGGGATAACGATAGGCGTGGTACGGCTCCAGCCCCACCCGGCGCAACATCTCCATCATGATTTCCCGCCGCTCCCGTCGGGTGCCGATGCCGTGAATGTTCAGCCCTTCCATGATGGACTCGCCCACGGGCAGGCGGGGGTCCAAAGAGGCGTAAGGGTCCTGAAAAACGATTTGCATCTCCCGGCGCAGGGCCTTCATTTCCCGGCCTTTCAGGGCGAAGATATCGCGGCCGTTGAAATACGCCTCGCCCGCGGTGGGCTGCACCAACCGGAGCAGGGTCAGCGCCGCGGTGGTCTTGCCACAACCCGACTCGCCCACCAGGCCCAGGGTTTCGCCGGGATAAATGGCGAAACTGACGTCGTCCACGGCCCGCACCCAGGCCACCACCCGGCGAAGCAGCCCGCCCCGCACAGGGTAGTACTTTTTCAGGCCGCGCACCTCCAGCAAGGGCTTGGGAGAAACGGATGGCGCTTGCGTCATGGTTGAGCCTCACGGAAAGAAGGGATACCCGCCGCTGCGGGGGCTTCCTGATACAGCCAGCATCGTACCAGGTGGTCTTCACCCACGAGCAGCAAGTCAGGCTCCTGCTGTTGACAAATCTGCAAGCCAGCCTCCACCCGGGCCCGGCAGCGGGGGGCAAACCGACATCCGGGCGGCAGGTCGATGAGGTTCGGCACGTTGCCGGGGATGGTCTCCAGTCGCTTGCGAAAGCGGCCCAACACCGGCAGGGAAGCCAGCAAGCCCCGGGTGTAAGGGTGCTGGGGGTTGTGGAAAAGATCCACCACCGAAGCCTGCTCCACAATCTGGCCGGCGTACATGACCGCTACCCGATCGGCCATCTCGGCAATCACCCCCAGGTCGTGGGAAATGAGGATGATGGCCGTGCCGAATCGGTTCCGCAGGTCCATGAGCAAGTCCAGAATTTGAGCCTGGATGGTCACGTCCAGGGCGGTGGTGGGTTCGTCGGCGATGAGCAGTTGGGGCCGCAAGGCCAGGGCCATGGCAATCATCACCCGCTGGGCCTGGCCGCCGGAAAGTTCATGGGGATAGGCATGGGCCTTGCGGTCCGGGTCCGGGATGCCCACCAGGCGCAGCAATTCCACGGCCCGGTTCCAGGCTTCCTTCTTCTTCATGCCCTGGTGAGTCTGGAACACTTCGGCAATTTGGTCACCAATGGTGTATACGGGGTTCAGGCTGCTCTTGGGCTGCTGAAAAATCATGGAAATGCGATTGCCCCGGATACGGCTCATTTCGGCTTCGGAAAGTTCCAGCAAATTCACCCCCTGAAACCAAATTTCCCCGTCCACGATGCGCCCCGGCGGGTCCACCAGGCGCATGATGGAAAAAGAGGTCACACTTTTGCCGCAGCCCGACTCACCCACCAGGCCCAATACTTCCCCCGGCATGACGTGAAAAGACACCCCGTCCACGGCCTTGACCACGCCATCGGCGGTGAAAAAGTAGGTTCGGAGATTGCGCACATCCAGCAAAGGCTCGCTCACAGGGCTTCTCCTTGGCAACAAAGATGGAGGGCTTTGTTTACCCAGGGGTCCAGCGCGTCCCGCAGGGCATGGCCCAGAAGGTTGAAGGCCAGCACGGTGATTACGATGGCCAGGCCGGGGAAGAAGACCAGATGGGGCGCGGTGTGCCATCTCGGCTTCATGCCTCATCGCCCCCCATGGCCTGAAGGGCCGCTTGCACGCTCAACTCCGGCCTGGGGAAAAGCCATTCCACTTTGACCCGAAAGCCGGGGAGGACCCGCGAAACCACCCAGCCCCGCGCCATCCGGCGTGCCGTGTAGTGTGCACCCTGTCCCGGCAGGTGCTGAATCACCGCCTGTTCCTGCATGTCCACCACCCAGTACTCGGGCACGCCGGCCTGAGCATAGTCCAGGGGCTTTTCCACCAGGTCTACCGTGCGGGTAGAGGGGCTGGTGACCTCGATGACCAATCGAGGCACCACGGGCAGAGGCACTTGGTCCAGCACCGCCTCGGCCTCGGGCGGCAGCACGAACACATCCGGCTCTCGCACCACGTCGGGCAGAATCTGCACCGCAGCCGGACCGGTAGACACACGCATCCCCGGCTGGTTATGTGGCAGCCAGGCCCGAAGCAAAGCGGCCAGGAAGAGCACGACATCCTGATGCAAGGCGGCCACTGGCGAAGCCATGAGCACCTCCCCGCGCACGAATTCCACGAACGCGTTTTCCGGGGCCAGGCGCAGGTAGTCCTCCAGGGTCCACCCCTGCAGGCGGAGCAGGTACGGCCCCCGGTAAGGGCGCTTCCGGCGGTCCAGAATTTGCACCGGAGGTTCGGGCAACAGCATCAAGGCCATAAGCCCTCCTTTTCCGCTTACGTCTTACGCATTTCCGCGAGGGCCTCTTGCACCGCAAGCCGCGGCCTGGGAAAGAGCCACGCCACCTTGACCCGAAAGCCGGGGAGGACCCGCGAAGCCACCCAGCCCCGCACCACCCGGCGGGCCGTGTAGCGCGTACCCTGTTCCAACAGGTGCTGCATCACCGCCTGTTCCTGCATGTCCACCACCCAGTACTCGGGCACGCCGGCCTGGGCATAGTCCAGGGGCTTTTCCACCAGGTCCACCGTGCGGGTAGAGGGGCTGGTGACCTCGATGACCAACCGAGGCACCACGGGCAGAGGCACCTGGTCCAGCACCGCCTCGGCCTCGGGCGGCAGCACGAACACGTCCGGCTCCCGCACCACGTCGGGCAGAATCTGCACCGCAGCCGGACCGGTGAGCACGACGAACCTTTCCCCGTGAGCCAGCAGGAATTCGTCCAGCAACTTGGCAAGGAAATGAACCACCAGTTGATGCAAAGCCGTCACCGGCGAAGCCATGAGCACCTCCCCGCGCACGAATTCCACGAACGCGTTTTCCGGAGCCAGGCGCAGGTAGTCCTCCAGGGTCCATCCCTGCAGGCGGAGCAGATAAGCGCCGGTGTAGGGCCGGTTGTGGCGGTCCAAAAGGTGTACGGGCATTTCCAGCAAGGGTCTGGCCGTCATTCCCTTCATCTCCCGCTCCCAAGGTGCATCGGCCTTTGAAAGGGCTTCCTGACTACCACACGACCGGCACATTATAGGCTTTGATTTGGGCATCAGCCGTGATCAAGGTCAAATGTTCTTCCAGAGTTTGGGCAATCAACATACGATCGAAGGGGTCGCGATGCAAAAGCGGCAAGGTATGTTCCCGGAACACATGATGCAACAGCACAGGCAAGACCTGAACGTCGTTGGCTTGGAGTTGTTCCTGAAGAAAACGTTCCAGAGGTTTGGTTGTGAATTTAATCCGCCCGAGGTGCGCTTTGATGGCGATTTCCCACGCCGACACCACGCTGAAAAAGATGGTTGTTTTCGCATCGGAAATGATCTCGCGCGCTGTCTTGGAAAGCCGCGGGTCATCCAATATCCACCATAAAAAGACGTGGGTATCCAGCAAATATTTCACCCTGCTTCCCCTTCAAACGCTTGGAGAACAGATTCAGGAAGAGGAGCGTCAAAATCCGGGGCGAGCCAAATTTTCCCCCGGGCACTGCCCGGTTTTCGAGGCCGGGCCGGGGCCTCCAAAGGAACCAGGCGGGCCACCGGCTTTCCGGCTTTCGCGATAATGATTTCCTCACCGGCCATGACCCGCGCTAACAATTTGGAAAAATGGGTTTTGGCCTCATGCACATTGACAACCGTATCCATGGATGCCTCCTAAACCACCTCCTTCGCCTATCCCACTATAGACTAAGCCCTGGACTAAGTCAACAACGGGCAAATCCAACAAAACCATACCTTCCGAAACCAAGGTCGCCTCATTCCCGATGCAGGCGGGGGTCCAGCGCGTCCCGCAGGGCATCGCCCAGAAGGTTGAAGGCCAGCACGGTAATCATGATGGCCAGGCCGGGGAAGAAGACCAGATGGGGCGCGGTGAACACCTGGTTGCGCTCCTCACCCAGCATGGAACCCCACTCCGGCGTGGGCGGCTGGGCACCCAGGCCCAAAAAGGAAAGCGCGGCCGCGTCCAGAATCGCGGTGGCAATGCCCAGGGTAGCCTGCACAATGAGGGGAGGCAGCGCATTGGGCAGGATGTGTTTGAACAAAATAAGCAAATGCCCCGCGCCCAGGGCCCGGGCCGCGAGGACGAATTCCCGCTCCTTGAGGGAAAGCACGCTGGCCCGCACTACCCGGGCGTACACCGGCGTGGACACGATGGCAATGGCCAGCAGCGCGTTTTGCAGGCCCCGGCCCAGCACCGTCACGATGGCGATGGCCAGAAGCAACGACGGGAAGGCCAGGAGCACGTCCATGAAGCGCATGATGATGTTGTCCACCCAGCCGCCCACGTAACCGGCCACCGCACCCAAGACCGTCCCGGCCACAATGGCCACCGTCACCGTGGTGAAGCCCACGAACAGGGAGACCCGGGTCCCGTAAATCACCCGGCTGAACACATCCCGCGCGTTGCCGTCCAGGCCCATGATGTGCTGGGGCTGTTCCGGGGGGCATCCCAGCAGGTGGATGCAAGGCTTCTGCCGGCGCCGGATGCCCGGCTCTTTACCCAACAACACCTCGTTGGGGTCGTAAGGGGCGATGACGGGCGCGAACAGGGCCACCAGGAGCAAAAACACGATGATGCCCCCGCCCACCAGGCCCGACCGATGACGCAACAGGCGACGCAAGGCCAGTTGCCAGGGGCTGGTGGGGCGCTCCCGCGAAGGGGTGGCTTGGGCCGTTGCGGTGGTCATGGCTCACTCCAGGCGAATGCGGGGGTCGATGAACACGTACAGGATGTCCACGGCCAGGTTGACGAAAACGTACACGAGGGCGATGATGACGGTGAACCCCTGAACCACGGGGTAATCCCGGGCGGTGATGGCCTCGTACAACATGCTGCCCACGCCGGCAAAACTGAAAATGGTTTCGGTAAGCACCGCGCCGGAAAACAGCAGCCCCACCTGCAAGCCAATGATGGTGACTACGGGGATGAGCGCGTTGCGAAAGGCGTGTTTCAGAATGACCACCGGCGTGCGCAGGCCCTTGGCCCGGGCCGCCTTCACGTAATCCTGTCGCAACACCTCCAGCATACTGGAACGGGTCATGCGGGCGATGATGGCCATGGGAATGGTGCTCAGGGCCGCGGCGGGCAGAATCAGATGCCGCAGAGCGTCCTTGAGCACGGTCCAGTCGCGGGTCAACAGGGAGTTGAGGATGTACATGTTGCTGATGAAATGCAAGGCGTAGAAGCGGAAGGTCTCGGGTTCCACCTGCCAGCCCCATACCTCGTAGAAAGGCGTGGCGGTCAGCGCGGGGGAGAGCCGCCCCGCCGGCGGCAACCACAAGGGTGTGCCTTTCAAAAGCAGGGCAAAGGTATACGCCAAAAGCAGGCCCAGCCAGTACACGGGCATGGAAACCCCAATGTTGGCCAGGAACATGGTCATCAGGTCGATCCAGGAATTCTGGCGCAGAGCGGAAATTAATCCCAGGGGAATACCTATGCTCACCGCGAGGAAGAGGGCCGCCAGGCTGAGCTCGATGGTCACGGGCAGCCGCTCGATGATGATGACGATGACGGGTCGCCCGTAGCGCAGGGAATCGCCCAGGTCGCCCCGGAGGAAATCGGCGATGTAATTGGCGAATTGCACAGGAATGGGGTCGTTCAGGCCGTGTTCCTCGTAAAAGCGCTCGCACACTTCGGGCGTGGCCTTTTCCCCCAGGATGGCCTTACACGGGTCGCCAGGGATGATGCGGGCCAGGGCAAAGGTCACCAGCAGAATGCCGAAAATCACCGGGATGGACAACAGCAGGCGGCGGATGATGTACTGGGTCATGGCGGACTTTCCCTCGCGCAACCTGTGCTCGGTGAGAGGTGGGGCAATTGTACCATTCCTTCAGCGCAACAAAGCCGCGTCGGCTTCGGTGTCCACGTCCCGCTGGGTGGTTTCGTCGAACCAGGGGAAGGTATGGACGGGGTATTTGTCGAACAGCACCCGACCGCCCACGTCGCCGTGGAGGGCCAGCAGGTCGGGGAAGGTGACTGCGTCGAACAGCACGGGGTTGCCCCGGCGGTGCTCGACCCGCGGCGCGACGATGGGGGCCAGGGTTTGGGCGTGGGCCGCCACCAGGGCCCGCACCAGGGTGGGCGGCACGAAGGGCATATCCCCCAACAGGAACACGGCGGCGCCCGTTCCCGGGGGGAGTGCCTGTAACCCCGCCCGCACCGAGGTGCTTTGACCGGCTTCCCAATGGGGGTTGTGCATCACCTGCACCGGCAGGTCGGCCACAGCCCGGGCCACGGCCTCGGCGTCGTGGCCCACCACCACGACCACCGGATCCAGCAGGGCCTCCAGGGCCGTACGGGCCACCCGATGCACCATGGGTTCCCCCTGCACCGGAAGGAGCAATTTGTTCACGCCGGGCATGCGTCGGGAAGGGCCCGCTGCCAGCACGATGCCCGCGGTGGGCACGTGCGCGGCCAGGGTCTCCAGGCGGGTCTCATGCCCGCGAGCCACGGCCACGGGAACCCGCACGCCTTCGGCCCACAGGCTTTCGGCTACACGCAGGCCGCCCGCGAGTTGCTCCGGTGTTTCCCCCACAAGAAGCGCACGCCATGCCGCCCCTTCGGGCAGGTCCTTGCGCCCGCCCTGGGGATGGGCCAACGCGCGAGCCACGGCCTGGGGGGTGATGGTTTCCCCCGGCACCAAACCCGTCAGCGCGGCGAAACGCTCCGGCCGGTGGACCACCCTTTCGCCCAGGGGCTGGCCCAGGGCTTCCAGCCCGGCCACCGCGACCACCTGCCGCACCCCTGGAGGCAGGTTGGGTTCGTGTTCCGCGGGCGCTTTCAGGGGCTTGCGAGCCGCGCCATCGGCTTCCACCAAAAGGGGCAGGGGCTGGGTTTCCCAAAAGGCCCGCAGCACCTCCCACTGCGCCGGCGACGGTCCCGTCCACCGTGCGCCTTCCCGGGGGCCGGTGATGAGGATGCGCCGCGGGGGCAGGGGTTTTTCTAAAAGACGTTGCAAGGCCGCGGGAGAAGGGTCTTCCAGGGGCCAGTGCTCCTCGGCCCAATCCGCCTGCTCCAGGGCCAGGTGGGTGGTGGTGCTCAACAACACCGGCGGTGGGTACGCTTCGGCCAGGGTGAACAGGCCGCGGCTTTTCCCGCCCGCGCCCACCAGCGCGACATAGGGCGTATCTCCCAGGCCCAGGGCCTGGCGCAATGATACCCGTGGCGTCGGCATGGCGTGTCCTCCACGAAAGTTTGGTATCCTTGGTAGCAAGCCGAATCGACAAACTACCTTTTCATCTGGAAGTTCTGTCCAAGGGTCTGAGGAAAACGGCTTCTGGTTCGTGCCTACAAGTATACGTGCTTCCGGGGGATGCCCTTCGGGCAACTCGCAAAAATGACGAAAACCGTTTTCCTTTCGCAAACCATCGGGAGGTCGCGATGACGGCAGGGCTGGCTTTGTTGTACCTGTTTTTCTTCCAATTGCTCACCGAGTTCGTCGCCGCGGTGTACGCCTTTGGCCTGCTGCGCACCCAGGTGCCTCCAGAGATGGCCACGTTGGTCTTTTTGTTCAGTCCGCTATTGTGGAGCATGGTGGGAAAAGGGGCCCCTCGCGCGCTTCGTGGGCTCCGGGCGGCGCTTTGGGCGGTACTTGCGGCGTATCTGGTCGCGCCTCTGCTGCCCACCCGAGGGGTGATGTGGGCGGCCGGGGTGGGTGTGGCCGCATTCCTGCTGGCCTGGCCTGTATTGTTGCGCGTTTCCAGGCCCACGGAGACCGCCGCGGCCGTGCTGGTGGCCATGGCCGCGGCCGGACTGCTGCGGGCCTGGGGCGCCGGGCTGGACTTGTTCACCCAATATCCTACGCCCGAGGGCCGGTTTCTCATGTGGCACGGATTGCGGGCGGCCTTGGTCCTGCTGGCCGGATGGTGGGTGGTGCGTTTTGGGAAAAAGCCGGACCTGCCCGACGCGCTGGACCAGGCCTCCCCGGGCTCCATCCCCTGGGGCGGGGTCCTGGGTTTGACCTCGGCCTGGGTGCTGCTGTATTTCGCCGGTTTTGCCCCCAATGTGCTGGCCCGCTGGGTGGGCATGGAACCCCAAAAGGTGTACCTGGCCTGGGGTCTGGCCCTGGTCCTGTGGGCGGGGTATGTGTACAGCCGCGGCCTGCCCGGGGGCGCCCGGCTGCGGCTGTACGCGCTATTGCTGGCCCTGGCGCTGGTGCTTACCCTGTACGCGTACCAAATTCCCTTTCCCCCTTCGCCCGAGGCCTATCCCCTTTGGGAACCCCAGGCGCCCTTCTGGGCGGCCGGTACCTTTGGCCTGACCGTGATGCTGCTTCCCGTACTGGCCCTGAGCCTGGCCCATTTCCAAGGTCGCATCGCCCAGGCCCGGCCTTCCCTCCCTGCGCTGGGTCGGGCGCTGGCCGTGGCTTCGCTGTACGCCCTGGCGCTTATCCTGGCCCATGTATTCACCACCGTCTACGCCTACATTCCGGTGGTCGGCCCCGGGTTCCGGGATCGTTTTTGGCTGGTCCACGCGGTACCGATGGCCGTGCTGGTGACCGCTTTGTGGCGGAGCGGGCCTTGGGGGAAAGGGCAAGCGCCCCGGTCGCGCCAACGCCTCCGAATGCTGGCCGGGGTGGGCCTGCTGGTCCTGGGCCTGTGGCTGGCCCTGCCCTGGCGCACGCCCCAGGGGCCTTCGATTTTGCATGGCACCACCACGCTGCGGATATTGACCTACAACGTTCAACAGGGCTACCGGGAAGACGGCCAGCGGGGCCATTGGGACCAACTGGCCCTGATGCGGGAACTCCGACCCGACATCATCGGCTTGCAGGAGACGGACACCAATCGCATTGCCAACGGCAACCTGGACCTGGTGGGTTTCCTGTCCACGGAATTGGGCATGGAAGCCTACTACGGCCCCAAGGTGGTCCACGGCACCTTCGGTATTGCCCTGCTCTCCCGTTATCCTCTGGAAGACCCCCGCACCTTCTTCATGTACAGCCCCGGGGAACAAACGGCCACCATTTACGCCCAGGTCCGCCTGCCCGACGGCCGACCGGTGCACATCCTGGTCACCCACCTGGACAACGACGGCCCCATGGTCCAGGTGGAAAACATCCTCTCGGTGGCCCAGGGCCTGGAGCCGGTGGTCCTCATGGGCGACTTCAACTTCCGGCCCGACACGCCCCAATACCGGCGGGTCACCCAGGTTTATGTGGACGCATGGGCCGCCCGCTGGCCCCAGGGAGTGCAGGAGGGCGGCGTGCGGCCCAAGAAACGCATCGACCACGTCTTCGTTTCGCCCTCGGTCCGGGTGGTGGATGCCCGTTACGTCCTCAGCCCCGCCTCGGACCATCCCGCGCTGCTGGCGGTGCTGGAGATGCGTCCGTGAGGTAGCTGTCAGCCGTTAGCAGTTAGCAGTTAGCAGTCAGTACGTCGTTGGTCGATCGTCGTTCGTCGGCGGTTGGTGGCCGTTGGCCGTTCGCTCATTCGCATATTCGCATATTCGCATATTCGCTCATTCGCTCATTCGCCCATTCGCCCATTCGCCCGTTCCCCTCACGGTTTCACGCTACTCACAAGCGCGTCCAGCAGATTGAGCGCGGGGGAGAACTGGTTCGCGGGCAGGTTTTGTAGATACTGCACAGCCTGCTGGTTGAAGGCGTCCCATTGGGCCGGGTCCGTGGCCGGAGGCAGGGCCGCGAACACGTTGGGGTTGGTGTTCGCGTCGGGCGTTTCTCCGCTGGGCAGGCCCGGTGCGGTGATGGGCAGGGTGGCGTACACCGCATACTGGCCGTTTTGGGTGTAGCCCCGGAACACGTAGCGCAAGTTCGCGTTGCTCACCAGGACCACGCCCTGGCCCTGCACTTCCAGGCTGCGGGTGCCCTGGCCGCCCACGAAGGTCAGGGCCTGCTTGCGGGCTTCGTAAAGCACGGTGGCGTTCTGGCCTTCCGGGGGAAAGGCGAACCGGCCCAGCACCTTTTGGGCATCGGCCACGGGGATGATGTCAATGCAGCCCTGCTCGCAGAACACATCCTGGGGGGAAACGCCGAACCGGGTGATTTTGATGACCTTCATGGTCCCCGTGCCCATGAGCGCGTCTTCCGCGTAGCCGAAGTCGGCCTGGAAGCCCTGTAAGGACAGGTTCAGCCCCTGGGGAATCACGATGGAAGAGGAGCCGAAC
>JALWJZ010000004.1 GCA_026996855.1 Anaerolineales bacterium | reverse complement strand
TCGTCCAGGCACCCGAACCCTATGGCGGCGCGTTCCTGCGCCAGGCCCCCAGCCCCGATGCACCGGCCATCGTCAGCCTGCTCAACGGCACCCGGGTATGGGTGCTGGAACCGGAACGCATCGTCGAGGGGCTGCGCTGGGCCCATGTCCGCACCATCGATGGTCTCTACGAAGGCTGGATTCTGCAAAGCCTGCTGGTCACGGCCACACCGCCGCCCCGGTGGTGACCAACCCGAATCCAAAGCACCCGTCCACGGCAGAGGGCCAACGGCCAACCCCGAACCGACCGCGAACCACCATCACCCTGGTATAATCTCCATAAAACAATCCCCTTCAGGAAGACCTTTCATGCTGCGAGAAATCCTTGTGCAATCCATCGTGCTTCTGGAAAATCTGCTTTCCTGGTTGCTCATCCTTTATGTTCTCTTGAGTTTCTTCGTCCCGCCGTGGAACCCTTGGCGCCAGGGGCTGGCCCGCATCATGGAGCCTTTGCTCGCGCCCATTCGCCGGGTGGTGCCGCCCCTGGGGCCGCTGGACCTTTCGCCTCTGGTCCTGCTCCTTTTGATTCAGGTCATTGCCCAGTTATTGATTTCAGTGATTGTGCAGTTATGATGATGCAGGAGGCCGTTATGTTCGCCAGGAAAAAGTCCTATCACTTCCACGATGGACGTCACGGTGCCGCGTTCACGGTGCGGGTCATTCCCCGAGCCTCTCGCAACGAAATCGCGGGCGTGCTGCCCGACGGTACCATCCGCATCCGGGTGACCGCACCCCCAGTCGAGGGCAAAGCCAACCAGGCCGTGATTCAACTCCTGGCCCGGATTCTAAACGTGCGACCTTCGCAAATCGAAATCGTAGCCGGTCACAAGGGTCGAGACAAAATCATCACCGTGCTCAATTTGACACCCCAGGAGGCCGAAAACCGCATCCGCTCGCATCTCAACAACGCATGAACGAGGTATCTCGATCTTCCTCGGAAAAGCGAAAACGCACATCGCCCTGAACGGCCAAACCGACGACTCGTGACTGTGCCATCCCATCGTTTTCGGGCACGAAAGCCCAACGGAGGGCATCGGTGGGCAGGGCTTTCTGCGTTGCTGGACGCACACGTTTCCGGGGATGATCTTTTTCCAAAAGGAAACCGCGAACTTCTCCCCCGAGGTAGACCATGCTCAAAAAACTGCTGAAACTGATTTCCGGTGACCCCATTCAAAACACCATCAAAACCTACCGTTCCCTGGTGGAACGCATCAACGCCCTGGAACCCACCTACGAAGCCCTGACTGACGCGGAACTTCGGGCCAAGACCTCGGAGTTTCGCCGCCGTCTGGCCCGGGGGGAAACCCTGGACGACATCCTGCCCGAGGCCTTTGCCGTGGTGAGGGAAGCGGCAAAACGCACCCTGGGGCTGCGCCACTACGACGTGCAACTCATGGGCGGCGCGGCTTTGCACGAGGGCAAGGCCATTGAAATGAAAACGGGCGAAGGCAAAACCCTGGTGGCGACCCTTCCTCTGTACCTGAACGCCCTCACCCTGAACCCCCAATGGGTGGAAAAGGCCCGGGCCAAATGGGGCGACGACCCCGACCGGTGGGAATTCGTTCCCCTGGACGGCGAACCCGTGGGCAAAGGCGTGCACCTGGCCACGGTGAACGACTACCTGGCCCGCCGCGACGCCCGCTGGATGGGGCCCATTTACGACCTGCTGGGGCTTTCCGTGGGCGTGCTGCAAATGGCCGCGGCCACCGAGGGCGGCAAAAAGGCCTTCATCGTGGACCTGGAAAAGCGCTCTTCCAAGGAACAGGAAGACCAGTTGCGCATGGTTCCCCGCCAGGAAGCCTACAAGGCCGACATCGTCTACGGCACGGCCCAGGAATTCGGCTTCGACTACCTGCGGGACAACATGGCCCTGCACGCGGAGGAACAGGTGCAACGGGGCCACCACTACGTCATCATCGACGAAGTGGACAACGTGCTCATCGACGAGGCCCGTACGCCCCTCATCATCTCCGGCCCGGCCAGCGAAGACGTGGAATGGTACGTGCGCCTGGCACAAATCGTGAAGCGTCTCAAGCCCGAAGAGGACGTGGAGATCCACGAAAAAGAGCAAACCGTGGTGCTCACGGAATTGGGCGAGGCCAAGGTAGAAGAGGCCCTGGGCATGCCCTTGCGGGACCCGGAGCGGCCGGAAGACCTGACCCCGGAGCAGGAGCGCATTTGGGGCTACCTGGAGCAGGCCCTGCGGGCGCAGTTCCTGTACAAACGCAACAAGCACTACATCGTACAAAACCGCCGGGTCATCATCGTGGACGAATTCACCGGCCGCCTCATGCCCGGACGCCGCTGGTCCCACGGGTTGCACCAGGCGGTGGAAGCCAAGGAAGGCGTGCCCATTCAACCCGAAAACATGACCTACGCCACCATCACCCTGCAGAACTTCTTCCGTATGTACGAGAAACTCGCGGGCATGAGCGGTACGGTCCTCACCGAGGCCGAAGAATTCCACACCATTTACAAACTGGACGTGGCCGCCATCCCCACCAACCTGGAATACCAGGCCATGGGACCCAACGCGCCTCTGGTGGCCCTGGAGGACGTGGACGAAGAGGGTTACAGGTACACCTACTACGCCCGCCGCGACGACCCGGAAAAACGGCCCATCTACTGGAAGCGCAAGGACTACCCCGACGTCATCTACCGCACGGAGGAAGCCAAATTCCGGGCCATCACCTGGGAAATCCTGCGTTTCCACATCCAGGGTCGGCCCATGCTGGTGGGCACCGGCTCGGTGGAACTTTCCGAACGCCTGGCCGCCCGGCTGGAAGCCCCGGCCCTGCGCAAACTGGCGCAAATTCTGCTGGTGCGTGATGCCTTTTTGGAAAAGGTGGGCGACGACGGCTCCGGGCAGATGTACCCGGAACTGGAACCCCTCTACAAACCCCTGGATCAGGTGCGGGAAACGGACATCCGGCGCCTGGCCAAGGAAGCAGGGTTGCGCTCCCTCAAACTGGACGCGGAAGACAACCTGGAACGGCTGCGGGACCTGCTCCTGCCCACCCCCACGGAACAGGCCCGCTGGCCCCAGGTGAAGGAAAAACTGGTGGAAGTATTCCGCACCGGCATCCCCTGCCAGGTGCTGAACGCCAAGGAACACGCCCGGGAGGGGCAAATCATCGCCCGGGCGGGCGAACTCTACCGGGTGACCATCGCCACCCAAATGGCCGGTCGCGGTGTAGACATCAAACTGGGCGGCGAACTGCCCGAAGAGGTGGTGCGCTCGGTGAACCGGGTGCTGGCCCGGGCCGGGCACCCCGACCCCTACAACCTGCGCATGGACGAGCGCTACGAAGCCCTCAAGCAGGTGCCACCCGAGCAGTACGGCATCTATGCGGAAGACGTGTACCTCTTCTTCGAGTACATCGAAAACATGCACAAAGTGCGGGAACTGGGCGGGTTGCACGTCATCGGCTCGGAACGGCACGAATCCCGCCGCATTGACAACCAGTTGCGAGGCCGGGCCGGTCGGCAGGGCGACCCCGGTTCCTCCCGCTTCTTCCTCTCCCTGGAAGACGAACTGGTGCGCCTCTTCGGTGGCGACCAGGTGGGTTCCCTCATGGAACGCTTCCGCATCGACGAGCTCATCCCCCTGGAGCATCCCATCGTCAGCCGCATCATCGAGCAGGCCCAAAAGCGGGTGGAAGGCATCAACTTCGACATGCGCAAGCACCTGCTGGAATACGACGACGTGCTCAACAAACAGCGGACGCAAATCTATGCCCAGCGCAACCGCATTTTGCACAAAGACGACCTGAGCGAAGACGTGGCCGAGTTGCTCCGCCAGGAAATTCGCGAACGCCTGGCCAAAGCCCGGGAGGAAGGCGAAGAACCCTGGGCCTTGTTGCTCTACTTCGAGGAAATTCAGCCGCCCTTCTCGGTGGGGGAAAAGACCTTCCCGCCCTTCACCCATCGGGTGATCATCGAGGACCTGTACCCCAAAGCCCGGGAAGGGGAAGACGCGCTGAAAGCAGGGTTGCAGGAATGGATTCGCCACGCGCTGGAATCCGAGGTCCAGCATCGCCTGCAAGCGGCCCAACGCAGCGTCGATGCCATTTTGGAGCGCATGGACGAGGAAGTGGACCGCCGTATCGAGGCCCTGGAGACCTTCCTGCAGGGTCTTCAACTCACCGACGAACCCCTCCGGCCTGCGCAAATTCAGGTGGAATTGCAAGCCGCGCTGCGGCTCAACCTGCGCCTGCCCTCCGAAATCTACCAGCGCCTGGCCGAAGAACCTCAGTCCGTGGCGCCCCAGGTGCAGGAAGTGCTCACCCGTTTCGTCCATGAACTCTTCCTCCGCCGCCTGGTGTGGGCCTTGCAACGCATCTTGGGTGCCGAATTCCAGCCGCAGGTTCCCAAAGAAGAAGTGGACCCGACGTCCCTGGCCGAAATCCTGCTGGAACAGGCTCGCGACTACCTGGAACGGCGCAAGGAACGCATTTTCAAAGCCGCGACGCGCGAAATGCAAACCTCCCTCGCCCGCATTGCGGCCACGGCCCGCCGCGAGGCCGACACCAACGGCCAGGCCTTGTGGGCCACCGAGACGGCCCAGCAGTTGCTACGGCTCCTGCTCACGCTGCAAGAGGAACGTCAAACCTACTTCGACCGCCGCACCCACAGGCAAATGGTGCGCACCGTGCGCCGCATCCAGTACCCCTACGCGGTGGCCGAGCGCCTGAGCCACCTTTCCCCCGACGAATGGGAAGCCCGGCTGCTGGAACACATGGAAACCGCGCGGCGCGCGTTGCACCGCAGTCGCGGCATGGACGAATTCGAGCGGCTGCGCTTCTTCAAAATGGCCGACCTGGAAGACAAGGCCCAGCGAGGGCTGCGCCGCGCGTTGGGCCACGAAACCTTCGAAGCATACAAGGATACGTCCCTGAACGACCTGCCCGAAGACGTCAAGGAAAAGGTCATCCTGGAACTGGGCCGGCAGGTACTCACCGAGGACTGGCGTTTGCTTCTGCTTCACATTTTCAACCAGACCTGGGCCGAATACCTGACCCAGATGGAAGCCCTGCGCACCGCCATTCGGCTGGAAGCCTATGGCCAGCGGGACCCCCTGGTGGAGTACAAGCGCAAAGCCTTCGAACTTTACCAGCAACTGCTTCGGGACATCCGCGCCCAGGTCATCTACAACATGTTCCGCTATCACGTGGCCGAGAGCATGGTGCGCCTGGCCGGCATGGCCCGGGTTCTCAAGATGGCCCAGGAACAGGCCGAAGCCGCCCAAGCCGAACCCCTGGACCAAGCCCTCGAGGCCGCGGACGAAAGGCCCCAACCGGAGGCCACGGCCGTGGCGGTGGGCGCCGAAGGGAAACCCGAGCCGGCATCGGCCAAGCAAGGCAAAAGCAAAAAACGCAAAAAGCGGAAGAAACGCAAGCGCAAACGGTGAACAGGCAGGGCAAGGAACATGAAACGCTGGACACGACTCTTCGGCCTCTTCTTGGTGCTGGTGGGCCTGGGTATGCTGCTGTGGGCCTACTGGCCCCTGGCCCGCGCCACGGTGCATACTCTGCTGCCCGTCGTCCTCCCCCTGCCGTAACCGGGGAGGAGGAACCGCATCCAGCCTGCCCCGGTGATGCGGGCCGGGAGGCATCATAACCCGACCCGGGGACATGGAAGGGACTTTCGCACATCGGGGAAGGGCCACCGCCCAGTATTCCCCGCAGGAGGGCACCATGCGACGCCTGCTGGCCTTTTCGTGGTGGGGTATTGTCCTGGTTCTGTTGTTCGCGGGGTGTCAAAGACAGCCAACACCGGTGGTCGTGACAACCCCCACCCCTACCTTCGCGTCTCCAGCCCAGATTCAAACGCCGCCTGGAGCCACCGAAGAAACCCAGGCCACCGTCACCCCCAGGCCTTCCATCGCGATGGTCATGCCCAAGCCGCCCGGCTCCCTGTACGAACGACGGTTGCTCACCGTGGAGTGGCCCCGAAAAATGCGGCAGGGCGACGGCGATTGGGTGCGCCTCTACATCGAGGCCGACGAAACCGGACGCATCACCCCCACGGTGAGCGCGGGCGGGCACGTCATCGGGGGGCAGCCCATTCACATCCCCAACCTGTACGAAACCCACATCCTCTCGGTGGAAGCCGTGCTGCAAATCGCGGGCCTGCACGTTTCCCCCGCGGAGCCCGTGATGAAGCGCCTGTTCCCCGGCCAGCCCGTGGACATGTACTGGACCCTCCGGGCCGACGACATGGGCACGTATCGGGGCATCCTGCAGGTGGACCTGCTCCTCATGCCCCGGGAAAGCAACGACATCTCCCGCCACCCTCTGGCTACCCACCACCTGGAAATCCAGGTGGTCAACTTCCTGGGCCTCAGCGCCTTTTGGGTGCGTTTGCTGGGCGGGGTGAGCACCCTGGTGGGCCTCATCCTGAGCATTCCCGACCTGCTGGAAGTGTGGCGCGCCCTGCGCGATGCCGTGAAAGGCACGGAGGCTTGAAAACACCTCGAGACCGCCTGCCAGGGCCGACGCTCCGCATGACACCCTTCACGTTTCCGGTTCACCGGAACCGCCACGACACCACCAGGGACCCAAACACAAGGTATACTTCCCCCAGGGACGACGCACCGCCCACTGACCACTACTCACTGACCACTCCCACGCCAGGAGGTATTGCTCATGACCGCACGCATCTTGGATGGAAAAGCCATCGCCGCTCGCATTCGCGAAGACATTCGTCGCCGTGTGGAGGAACGGGTGAAATCCGGGCTTCCCCGCCCCGGCCTGGCCACCGTGCTGGTGGGCGACGACCCGGCCTCCCACGTGTACGTGCGCATGAAGCGCAAAGCTTGCGCCGAGGTGGGCATTCAGTCCTTCCCCCATGAACTCCCGGCCACCGCGTCGCAGGAAGAGGTGGAAGACCTCATCATGGACCTGAACCAGAACCCAGAAGTGCACGGCATTCTGGTGCAACTTCCCCTCCCCAAGCACCTGGACGAAGAGCGCATCCTGGGTTTGATTGACATTCGGAAGGACGTAGACGGCTTCCACCCGGTGAACATCGGACGACTGGCCCAAAAGGGACGGGAACCCCTCTTCGTGCCCTGCACCCCCGCGGGCATCATGGTCCTGCTGGAAGAGGCCGGTGTGAACCTGGAAGGGGCCAAAGCCGTGGTGCTGGGCCGTTCCAACATCGTGGGGATGCCCGTGGCCCTGCTCCTCATCCGGGCCAACGCAACGGTAACGGTGTGCCATTCCCGCACCCGGAACCTGCCCGAAGAAACCCGCCAGGCCGACGTGCTCATCGCTGCGGTGGGACGGCCGGAAATGGTCAAGGCCGATTGGGTCAAGCCCGGCGCGGTGGTCATCGACGTGGGCGTGAACCGGGTGGACGACCCCAACGCACCCAAGGGCTACCGCCTGGTGGGCGACGTGGCCTTCGACGAGGTGAAGGAGGTGGCTGGGGTCATCACCCCGGTGCCGGGCGGCGTGGGCCCCATGACCATTGCCATGCTGCTCAAAAACACCCTGCGGGCCGCGGAACTGGCCGACATGGAACGCATTGCTCTGTAGTCCCTGGGTCTCCACATCCCAGGGAAAGGCTTGGTCGAAGAAATCCGGGGCGATGGCTTGGACACCGCTCCGGATTTTTCTTATCGAACAAAGGCTTATGCCACTCGGCCAAAATCGCGCACCCAAGTCTTGTACTGGGCTCCCCTTTGGACTATGATTGAACAAAGAGGATTTGCGAAATTCCCGGATTCCCTGTGCAGTTCCCCACCAAGGAGGCACCAATGGCCTTACAAGCAATCGAACAACCTACCAAAACGCAGGTCAAAACCCGTTACGTAACGGTGGACGGCAACGAAGCCACCACCAACGTGGCGTATCAGGTCTCCGAGGTCATAGCCATTTACCCCATTACGCCCGCATCGCCCATGGGCGAACTGGCGGACCAATGGGCTGCGGACGGCCGGAAGAACATTTGGGGCGCGGTGCCCAGGGTCATCGAAATGCAGAGCGAGGCCGGCGCCGCGGGCGCGGTACACGGTTCCCTGCAAGGCGGCGCGCTGAGCACCACCTTCACCGCATCCCAGGGCCTGCTCCTCATGATGCCCAACATGTACAAGATTGCCGGCGAACTCACGCCCACGGTGTTCCACATCGCATCCCGCTCCATCGCCGCGCAGGCCCTGTCCATCTTCGGCGACCATCAAGACGTGATGGCCGTGCGGCCCACGGGCTTTGCCATGCTCTTTTCCTCCTCGGTGCAAAGCGCCCAGGACCTGGCCCTCATCGCCCACGCGGCCACCCTGGAGGCCCGGGTTCCCTTCCTCCACGTGCTGGACGGCTTCCGGGTGAGCCACGAGGTGAGCAAAATCGTCCAGGTCTCGGAAGAGGAAATCCGGGCCATGATCGACTCCGACCTGGTGCGCCAGCATCGGGAGCGGGCTTTGAACCCCGAGCACCCCTTCATCCGGGGCACCTCCCAGAACCCGGATGTGTACTTCCAGGCCCGGGAGACGGTGAACCCCTATTACCTGGCCACACCCCTCATCGTGCAGAAGTACATGGACAAGTTCGCCCAGTTGACGGGGCGCCAATACCACCTCTTCGAATACGAAGGCGCGCCCGATGCCGAGCAGGTCATCGTCATCATGGGCGCCGGGTCCGAAACCGTTTCCGAAACCGTGGAATACCTGGTGGCCCAGGGGGAAAAGGTGGGCCTGGTGCGGGTACGGCTGTACCGGCCCTGGTCCCTGGAGCATTTCATCCAGGCCCTGCCGCCTACGGTCAAGGCCATCGCGGTGCTGGACCGCACCAAGGAACCCGGCAGCCTGGCCGAACCCCTGTACCTGGACGTGGTGGCCTCCATCGACGAAGCCTTCGCCCGGGGCGAGGCGCCCTTCGAGCAACGCCCCATCGTCATCGGCGGGCGCTATGGCCTTTCCTCCAAGGAATTCACCCCCGGCATGGTCAAGGCCATTTTCGACGAACTGGCCAAGGAGCGGCCCAAGAACCATTTCACCATCGGCATCATCGACGACGTGACCCACACCAGCCTGGATTACCTGAAGTACGACCCCGACTTCACCATGGAAGTGGAGCGCTTCCACGACCCCGACCGCTTCCGGGGGCTGTTCTACGGCCTGGGCCAGGACGGCACGGTGAGCGCCAACAAGAACAGCATCAAAATCATCGGCGAGGAAACGGCCAACTGGGCCCAGGGGTACTTCGTGTACGACTCGAAGAAAGCGGGCACGGTGACGGTTTCCCACCTGCGCTTCGGGCCGCGGCCCATCAAGGCCCCGTACCTCATCCAAAAGGCCAATTTCGTGGCCTGCCACCAGTTCCACTTCCTGGAGCGCATGAACGTGCTCAAGCACGCGGAAGAGGGTGCGGTCTTCCTTTTGAACAGCCCTTACGGCCCCGAGGAGGTGTGGGATTACCTGCCCAAGACCATCCAGGAAGAAATCATCCGCAAGAAGATTCGCTTCTACGTGGTGGACGCCTACAAAGTGGCCCGGGAAGTGGGCCTGGGGCGACGCATCAACACCATTTTGCAAACCTGCTTCTTCGCCATCAGCGGCATTTTGCCGAAAGACGAGGCCATTGCCAAAATCAAAGAGGCCATCCGCAAGACCTATGGCATCAAGGGCGAAGACGTGGTGCAGAAGAACTTCGCCGCGGTGGACGCCGCGCTGGACCACCTGCACGAAGTGCCCGTGCCCGGTCGGGTGACCTCCACCTTCGACCTGCGCCCGCCCGTGGTGGACGACCCGCCGCCCTTCGTCAAAGAGGTCATCGCCAAGATGATTGCCGGCGAGGGCGACCTGCTGCCCGTGAGCAAACTGCCCGCGGACGGCACTTACCCCAGCGGCACCACCCGCTACGAGAAACGGGCCATCGCGCTGGAAATCCCCGTGTGGGAGCCGGACCTGTGCATCCAGTGCGGCAAGTGCGTCATCATCTGCCCGCACCAGGTCATCCGGGCCAAGGTGTACGACCCCAAATACCTGGAAAACGCACCCGAAGGGTTCAAACACACCGAGGCCAAATGGCGCCAGTTCAAGGGCATGGCCTATACCATCCAGGTCTCCGCGGAGGACTGCACGGGTTGCAGCCTGTGCGTGGAATTCTGCCCCGCGGTGGACAAGCAAGACCCCAGCCGAAAGGCCATCAACATGCGTCCGCTGGCCCCCATCCGGGAGCGGGAAAGCCGCAACTGGGAGTTCTTCTTCAACCAACTGCCCGAACCCCCGCGCGAGCAAATCAAGGTGTCTTCGGTCAAGGACAACCAATTGCTCACGCCGCTCTTTGAATTTTCCGGCGCGTGCGCGGGTTGCGGCGAAACGCCCTACCTGGGCCTGCTGACCCGCCTCTTCGGCGACCGGCTCATCGTGGCCAACGCCACGGGCTGCTCCTCCATTTACGGCGGCAACCATCCCACCACGCCCTGGGCCTACGGACGGGATGGTCGCGGCCCCGCGTGGAACAACTCCCTCTTCGAGGACAACGCGGAGTTCGGCCTGGGCATCCGCCTGGCGGTGGACAAACTGACGGAATACGCCCGCACCCTGCTCAAGCGCCTGGCCGCGGAAGTGGGCCAGGAACTGGCCGACGAAATCCTCCACGCGGACCAATCCACCGAAGAGGGCATCCGCAAGCAGCGGGAGCGGGTGACCGCGCTGCGCCAGCGCCTGCAAGAGATGGAGCCCACCCCCGAAGTGCTGGACCTGCTGCAAATCGCGGACTACCTGGTCCGCAAGACGGTGTGGCTGGTGGGCGGCGATGGCTGGGCCTACGACATCGGCTACGGCGGCCTGGACCACGTGCTCTCCCTGCCCTACGACGTGAACATCCTGGTGCTGGACACCGAGGTGTACTCCAACACCGGCGGCCAGACCTCCAAGGCCACCCCGCGCGCGGCCATGGCCAAGTTCTCCGTGGCCGGCAAGCCCACGCCCAAGAAGGACCTGGCCTGGATGGCCATGAATTACGGACACGTGTACGTGGCCACGGTGGCCATGGGCGCCAACGACACCCACACGGTCAAGGCCTTCCTGGAGGCGGAATCCTACCCCGGCCCCAGCCTCATCATTGCCCACTCGCCGTGCATCGCCCACGGCTACGACCTGCGCTACGGCGCGGAACAGCAGAAACTGGCGGTGCTCAGCGGCTACTGGCCCCTCATCCGGTTCGACCCGCGGCGCCTCCTCCAGGGCAAGAACCCGCTGCAAATCGACTCCAAGATCAAGGAACCCCTGGAGAAATACGTGCTGAACGAGCGCCGCTTCAGCCAACTGGTGCGCATGCGGCCGGAGGAGGCCGAGCACCTGCTGAGCCTGCTGGAAGAAGACGTGAAGCGCCGCTGGGCCATGTACCAGGCCCTGGCCCAGCACTTCACCCCACCCAAGGACGGCGGCAACGGCTCGGGGCGATAAGCAGCGCTCCCGGCAAAACCCGGCCCCACGAGGGGCCGGGTTTTGATTTATCCCACACCGTCCGTTTTCCATCAAGATAAATGGCCCTATCCCCAGGCGTTTTTCATGTTTGAACAAATACTCACACAGAGCCACGGAGAACACGGAGTATGGCTGGGAAAGGCCAAAACTTTCTCAGTGTTCTCTGTGCCTCCGTGAGAACATGCGATGGCTTTTGTTTTGCCGCTTTTGTTGGATTTTGAAAAACGCGTGTGCCCCCGTGAAAACCGGATAAGGAACGTGCGCGCGTGGTCGCGCGCGATGTACGAAAGAGAAGATGTCGCGAAAACCGCCCGAGCGCGGGATTATCCGACAAAATCGTCGCAAAACCCGCAAGATTTTGGCATGCACGCCGCATAAAGCGCAAATTTTGGTATAGTATACACAAATCCGCCGCGTTTGTGCCGGTTTCGCGACGAAAGAGCGGGAGAATTGATAGTCAGGCGGGCGGGGGATCTTTCATCCAGGGTATGCTAAAATGAAGTCATGAAGATCTATCTGGATGTGGGTGCGATTCAAAGGCCGTTGGATACGCCGAGTCATTTGCGCATTGCCATTGAGGCCGAGGCGATTCTGGGCATCCTTGCGCTATGTGAGCGTGGCCAAGTGGAGATTGTCTCATCAGACGCCTTGGTTTATGAGGTGAGGCGCAATCCACACCCTGTTCGTCGGGAGTATGCCCTGGCTGTGTTGGAGTTGGCTAAAGAGCACCTGGTCATCACGAAAGAGGTAGAAGAACGGGCAAACCATTTGGTGGAAGAGGGCTTCAAACCCCTTGATGCTTTGCATTTGGCATTGGCAGAGAAAGGGAAGGTGGATTATTTTTGCACGAGCGATGACAAACTTCTGAAAAGAGCAAAGCGTTTAGGGCATTTGGCGGTAAAGGTCGTGACGCCGGTGGAATTGGCGGAGGAGTTGGAAAGATGAGCGTGTATGCTGAGCCGTTAGTCGAAGTCAATCGCAAGGCCTTTTGGGCGCTTTATCGGGAATTAGGAGTGGTAAACGCTGTGCGCTTTTTGCGGCAGTTTACTACGGGGTTTGGGGAGTACGCTGAAGAGCGCGAGGCCTTGTTTGGCGAGAAGAGTTTAGCGGAAATCGTGGATGAGATAAAGCGAGAGAGGGATAGCGGCAGAGAAAAGGAGTGAGCAGTGTTTTGAGGGTTATAGGGCATCCCGCCCCAACCGAGCGTTCAGCGGACGCGGCCGCGCCACGCGCGAACGTCGGCGGGATTTCGGCCAAAAATCATGCGGCTATAAAGACCGTTGGACGACGGAGCCGCGCCGCTGACGCTGGCGTTAGGCCGCTGGAGGTCTTTGGAGGTAAAATGTCTGAAGAAATAGTAGCTGCGCTAATCACTTCTGTAATCGGTGGTCTCCTTGTTGCTATTGCAAACCATTTGTTTACAAGAAAAAAAAGTTCAGCTGAAGTTGAAAAACTGCGGGCAGAGGCTGAGAAGTTGAGAGCGGAAACCGAAAAAATTAAATCCGAAATATCTAGAAGTTCAAAAGAAACAAAGGAAGCCGTAGAGAAAGCTGTTGAGAAGATTACGGGCCATTATCTAGAGGAAAGCGAAACCACCAAGAAATTCGTTACTCGAGCTATACAAAATATCCACCATTATCTGCGGAGCAGTAAAAGCGAAAGAGCTACAAGAGAAGAATTGATCCAGAGTATCTCGCCAGCACTGCAAAACAATGCCGCTTTGGGCGAATTTGTATTAGACACTCTGATATCAAAAGGGTATCTAATAGAAGCATCACCAGGTAGGTATGAGCTTACCAGGACCGCCAAACAAAAATTTATATCGGGAGGCAGCAGATGACTCGGCAATTCAAAATTCAAAAGATACTGGCTGGGAATTCTGGTAGCAATGTGGTAGATATCCCTCACCTTGGATTCTTACGGTACGTGAAGCCCGATGAGGTGATAAAACAGTTTAAAGAGATGTGGGGAGTAGAGCCTCAAGGTGTGGTTTTACCCGTCTCCCATCCTGAAGGATTAGTATTTAAGGTGAGTGGATTAGATGAGCCAATATCGCCCTATGCTCGAGTGTCAGATAGATTGAAGGAATTCTCAGATGTAGTACATGCATTTGCGCAGAAAGGGCTCGACATTTACCTGCTTATTAACCCCACCCTAGAATTCATCCGCGCTGCACCATTACATATTGTTGACATTTCCGGCGACAGTTCCCATGCCGTATGCGTTGGCAACCCTATGAGCCGTGCTATTGTGGGGGCCATCCTTGGCACTGGCATAGATATAGCCAGAATGGCTACGAAAGATACGCCAGGGAAATTGGTGGGAGTTGTGTTAGATGTGGTAAATCTTTTCCCAATGGGAGCAAAAAACGGTAGACTTGAACTGACCTGTTTCTGTCCCAGTTGCGAAGAATGGTTTGAGACCCATGCCCCGGGGTTGCTTAGAAATTTTAGAACCTTTCCCAATCCGTGGAATTTGTTACTCAAAGATGCAGGAACAGGAATCAGTTTTATAGACAATGTGCGTCTGGACAGCACCCCGGAGGATATTATAGGGTTGAGTCGGCAGAAAGGTTTCATTGAGGTATTCAAGGACAAGGCAAATGATATTCCTTACTTGAGGGAGCAAGCCTCTCTGTTGTTAAAGTATATTCACGCGCGTCACGAGCAAGTCATCGCGTCCGTGAGAGAGATTTTTGAGGAGGCTTTGCATGGTTTAGAGCAAAAGCCCAAACGCATTCTTCTTGTGGAAGGAAGTTATTATGGCTGGACATCAGGGTTGATGCTGGAAGACCTGGATCGAGAGTATCTGGACAAAGTGCAGAGCGAAGAGACGCGTGTCCCCTATGATGAGGTTTGGTTCGACCCGGCATCCACCGATATCTTCTTGACAAATGTTCCTTTCCGCTCTTACATGTGGCGACGTGCACGATATTTCATTGATGAATTCTTACGAACGGTGGATAGTGCCTCAGATCCTGTCAAGCGCGCCTCAACGGGCATAGCTCGTTTTCCGCGAATGGCAGTCCGTGCCCTTCTTCGTCAGCGTTTACACCAAGCTATAGGGGCGGCGATGACAGGCGCAAGTACACTCATCGCTCTCCCGCCTCTAAAATCAGAGCAGACTAGGAGCAAACGCCTGGGCTTTGTAGGTGTAGCATTGACACGAGAAGTGGGAGAAAAATTTATTGAAGGGGTTAAAATCCCTGAAGGACTTGCAGAGGAACAATTGGGAATGAATTTGGCCGATTTATTTGAGCCCCTGTTAAAGGGTAGGCTTTCTAAAGAGGATAAGGAGAAAAATTAGCGGGCTAACCCCGCGTGCAGCGGACGCGGCTGCGCCGCGCGCGAACGTGGGTGGGAAATTCGGGCCAAGGTTATGCGCCAGCAAAGGCCATTGGACGGCGACCTCACACTGGTGCCGTTAGCGGTAGGTTGCCGATCGTAGACGCGTTTCCTGCAAGGATAGCCGATTTTCTGGAAGGAAGTTCTCATGAATGGCGTAGAGGTCAAGCCGTCGCCGATTGAGGGGCTGGGGCTCTTTGCCACGCGCCCTTTTCGGGCCGGGGAACGCATTCGCCGGGTGAACATCGTGCGGGAAATCACCGAGGACGCACCCCTGCGCGAAGACCTCGGCGAACGCATCGAGCACTGCAGTTTCCCCGATGGAAAGGTGCTCCTGTGGGGGTTCCCGGACCGCTATGTGAATCACAGTTGTGATCCGAACGCGTACGAATGGCACGAGGGCTCCGACATTTATATCGTGGCCCGTCGCGACATCGCCCCGGGGGAAGAAATCACCTTCGACTACAACATCAACCTCACCGGAGGAACCCCCATCCCCTGCAACTGCGGCGCCGAGCGCTGTCACGGGGTCATTTTCGGCGATTTCTTCGCCCTGCCCAAAGCAATCCAGCGGGAATATCGCCCCTTGCTCGCCCATTGGTTCGTGCGCCGTTACCGCCACCTGATCGAAGCCCTGGACGCCGAGCCCTGAATTTCTGTGTCCTTTGTGTACGGCTCAATACCAGGCAAACGCGTTGTTAGAGGGCCATTGCCCATGCGCCTTTCCATATTCAAGCCTGACGCAGCCACACGTGTTTTTCAAAATCCAATAGAAGCAAAAGCCATCGCATGTCCTCATGGAGGCATAGAGAACACAGAGGAAATGCGATCTGCTCCAAAGGCCCCTCCGCCAAGGAATAGGTCTGGGGAAAACAGGACAATCCCCCGGCCCGGAACGTGGGAAATACGATGTCATCTTGCACGCCGCCGTCACGTCCTCTCCCCCTGCACCCGAACCCGTGCCAAGCCAAACCCCAAAGCCGCAATCAGGACCGTACCCATGACGAACACGCCGCTACTCGCGTACAGACCTCGTAAAGGCACCGCCTCGCCCAAGAGACCCAACGCCGTGTAGGACCCAATCAACGTCAGATACATGAGGGCCTGCCACACGGCCAGCACCCGGCCCCGAAGCCGCTCGGAGACTGCGTGTTGCAGCAAAGCCATGCGGGCCGCCTGCAGAAAGGGGTCGGTGATGCCAGCCAGAGCCACCGTAACCAAAGCCCACCAATACGAAGGGGCCAGGGCAAAAGCCAGGGTTAGCATCCCATGAAACCACGCAACCCCCGCCACCCATCGGCCTTCGGGCCAGGAAAGAACGCCCAGAACCGAGGCCGCCAGCACCGAGCCGACCAGCCCCGAAAGGAAGAACACCGCCTGATTCCATCCCCAACCCGCCGGTCCTACCCCCAAAACGCGATTCAAGTACACCAACAGCAAAGGCCCCCACAAGCCGACCGTGAGCCACCCAGGGAAGGAAACGACCAGCAAACCCTGCAGCACCTTCTTCTGCCGGTACAAGGCCAGGCCTTCGCGCACATCCCGCCAGAAAACCGCGGGGGTAAGCGAGGTCCCCTTTCTGCTACCCAGCACCGGGCTCCCTCGAGGCAACGAAAGGAACAAGGTCATGGCCAGGCCGAAGACCAGCACGTTGGCCCAGGCCACGGGCATGGGTCCCAGGGCTTCCAAAGAAAGCCCGCTCAACCCCCAACTCACACCATACGCCAGGGTACGGCTTACCTGAACGAAGGCATTGGCCCGGGTGAGCACCGCGGTGGCGACCAAATCCGGCACCAGGGCACCGTAAACGGGTTCGTAAAAAGCGTTGAACAAATTCAAAGCAAAGGCCACCGCATAAACCAGCCAGGGGGTCAGCCCGCCACGGGCAAGGGCCAGGGCCACGGCCAGCACCAGAGCCATTTTGAAACCGTGAATTTGCGCCATCCAGCGGGAGCGCACCCGTCGGTCGGCCAGGGGCCCCGCCAGCAGGCTCCCCAACACCCGCGCCCCGGTCTCCATCAGCGCCACGCCGGAGGTGGCCAGCGCCGAACCCGTGGTTCGATACACGAACCACATCATCCCCGCGCTGAAGAGCACGTCGCCGAACAGGGCCAGGGTGTGCCCCGCCCAGAAACGCCAGAAAGCCCTGGAAAACGAGGGGGGGTTTTGCCTGGAAGCCGTTGCAGGGGACGAAGTCATGGCCGTTTACAACCAGGGTTCCACCGCTACCAGCAGGTCCTCCAGAAACGTAGCCACATCCAGGCCCCGCACCTTCACGGCCAGAATCAAGTGCGGCTTGCGTTTCCGCAAAGAAAGGGCCAACAACCGACCTCCATACTTTCCCAGGAACTCATGCCAGGAAGTCACCGCTTCCGGCTCCTGTCGGGGGCGCACCCAACCCCGAAAACCCGGCGCCGTAACCGACTCGAAACCTTCGTCCGGGCCGGGCGGAGAAAAGCCCCGCAATCCCAATCGGCCCTGGGTCCGCCATTCCCATTCCGTATGCGGCGTCCGACGGAAAACCACCCGCAAGATGAGGGCATCCCGCTGGCCTCGCACCCACCGGGCCACCAGCCACACCGGCAGGAATTCCCGAGGCTCCAACAGCACCACGGCTTCCAGGCGCCGCAACGGAGGCCGGGCCTCGTGAAGCGACAGGTACACCCCGCTGGTTGCACCGCCCAGCCAGCGAGCCTGGGCCACGGTGCCGTAGGCCTCCAAAGCCTGGCGCAAAGTGCGGTATAATTGGCGTCCAAGTCGGCGATTGACCATCAAACCGCCCAGAAAACCCAGGGCCAGGATGCCGCTCAGCAAAGCAATCCACCATATCGGGTCGGAGAACATCGTTGCCTCCGTAGCCAAGGGTGGCCAACCCAAAAGCCGCTGCTTGAGAAAGAGTGTAGTCCATGAGCCGGTCCACGTCAAAACAGCCCCGCTGGAAACGCGCCCTGGCATGGCTCCGGGGCTTCCTGTACGGTATGTTGCTGTACGATTTCGAACTCGCCCTGCGCAAGGAACGGGGCCAACTGGAGCAACTGTTCATGCTCATCGTCTTTGGTGATATGATTGGCCTGCCCGTTTTGCCCCCGTATTACACCTTGCGCCTGCTCCCTTACGTCATTCCGGTTTACAACCGCTGGAAATACAGCATCCTGCGTGAGAAAGACCTCACCGATTTGGTTGCAGAATAGAGGACGAGAAACCCGCACGTGACCCAAAACATTGGAGAACCCCCTTCTCCGAAACCCCAACCAAGCCTCAAGGAGATGTCCGTCATGCACCGCTCAGTGGCCGTTTTGTTGACCTTGTTTGCCCTGCTCATCGGCGCGATGGGGTGCACGTCCGCCACGCCTGCACCGACGGTATCCCCTGCACCGCAGACCCCGACCCTTGCACCATCGCCGACCTTGGAGCCGCCCACGGCGACCCCCATCCCCAGCCCCACGCCTTTACCCGCGACGCCCACGCCTTTGCCCAGCCCCACGCCCCACATCGTGTTCACCGAAGCCGGCCCCCTTCCCAAAGGGGCCGTCGCCCGCTACGGGAAAGGTCGGCTCCTGGACGCCGTCTGGGCACCGACCCAACCCCGGTATGCCGTGGTCACCAGCCTGGGGGTCTCCCTGTACGACATGCAGCACCGCCTTCAGACCATGTTCTCAACGCCCCTCCCCGTTACCCGCCTGGCCTTTTTGAACGACCAAACTCTGGTGGGCCTGGGCGACGCTCCGACCCTGGTCTTCTGGAACCTGGAACAAGAAGCAGCCGCCGAAACCCTTCCCCTTGGGGAAACCACGGCGCGGCCCACGGGGTTGGATGCCGCCCCGCAAACGGCCACCCTGGCCGTAGGGCTGGAAGACGGTCGCGTGCTTCTGGTGGATGCCCAACGCCAGATTTCCACCCTGCCCCAAACCGTGGAAACCAAAGTCACCGCGCTGGCCTTTTCACCTTCGGGCCGCTTCCTGGCCGTGGGGTACGAAACCGGCCTGCTGATGGTGTGGGACCTGCAAAACCCCGCCCAACCCTTGCATCGCCTGGAAGCCCATACGGGCGCGGTGCTGGCCGTGACCTTCGTGGCTTTCCCCAAAGCCCGGGTGGTCTCCTCCGGCGCGGAGAAAATCCTGTACGCCTGGGACCTGGTGACCGGGAAAAAAGAGGTGACCCTGTTCACCGCGGGATTTCCCATAACCCAACTGGAAGCCACCTTCTTGGGCGACCTGCTGGTGGGCGGCGCGGAAAATGGCGACCTCCTGCTTTGGGACCCCAACACCGGTGTGCTGGGCCAGCGGGCCGAAGCCGTGGCCGGGAAAGGCGCCATCCACCGGGTGGACATTCGGAACGGCGACGTGCGCACCCTGGTGGTGGGCGAAGGGGGTGTGCTGACGGTGTACAATTTGAGTTGGCGCGCCCCGGAATACAGTGACGACACCTTCGGACGTCCCGTGCAGGCCGCGGCCCTTTCCCCCCAAGGTGACCTGGTGGCCATCGGCACCGACGTCGGCGACATCTTGCTCTGGGACCCCGACACCCAAACCGTGGTCAACACCCTGAAACTCCACACCGATGCCATCACCGGGCTTCGCTTCTCCCCGGATGGCACGTACCTGGCTTCGCTGGACGCGACCGGCCGTGCGGTGATATGGGACACCCAACGCTGGGTGGCCGTGTACTACAAGTTCTACGGTCCCGGCCTCTTCCCCATTGAAGACTTCGACTTTGCCCCGGATTTGACCTACCTGGTCGGCGTGGGCTGGACCAACCTGTATGTGTGGGACATGGAAAAACACACCACCCGGGTGTACACCCCACCGGAACTGGCCCTGCTCCACGGCATGGCCATGCATCCCCAGGGGGCGCACATCGCCATCAGCACCGATGAAAGCACCGTGGTTTTCTGGAACCCGCAGGACGAATCCTTCTTCCAGACCTGGCAGGGCAACGGCCGACCCATTCGCGCATTGGATTACGACGCCGCGGGCCAGACCCTGGTGGGCCTGACCGAGGCCCACGTGCTCTTCTGGCGCCAGGGACCGCAGCCCGAGAAAACCCTACCCAGCCCCATCGTGGCCCGGGAAGCCCGCTTTCTGCAGGACGACCGGGTGCTCCTTACGGGCCAGGGCTGGGGCGTGCTCGACCCCAATACGGGCGCCTTCCACGCCTTCCCCGATACTTTCGGCCAGGCCATCCGGTACATCGACCTGACCCCGGATCAGACCAAGGCCCTTACCGTGCTGGACGACGGCAGCGTGCTGGTGTGGGAGATGGCCCAATTGTTGCCATAAGGCGAATGGGCGAATGAGCGGATGGGCGGATGAGCGGAACGAATTGAAGGAAGGCAGGTCATGGCGCTGGTGCATCACCTGTACGAACTACAACGACTGGATACGGAACTGGACGCCTTGCAGCGGCGTTTAGAGGAAATCCGCGCGCTGCTGGCCTTCGCCGCGGAAGTGGAGGCCGCCCGGGAAGGGCTGGAAGCCGCCAGGCGGCGCGCCCGGGAACGACAGCGGGCCTTCCAGGAAGCCGAAGCCCGCACCGCGCAATACCGGCAAAAAATCCAGGACATCGAAAGGCGCCTGGCCGGAGGCACCGTGCGCAACCCCCGGCAGGTGCTGGTGCTCCAACAAGAACTGGAATACCTGCGGCGGAAGTTGGACGAGGCCGAAGAAGCCGCCATCGCCGCGCTCCTGGCCCTGGAAGAGGCCCAGGCCGAAGAAGAGGCCGCGGCCCGCCATCTGGAAGCCGTGCGCGCCCGGCGCCAGGAGCAGGAAGCAGTCTGGAACCAGGAGGCGGAACGGCTCCGACGCCGAGGGGAAACCCTGCAGGCCCGCCGGGATGCGCTGGTGGCCCACCTGCCCCAAGAGGTGTACGCCGTTTACCAGAACCTGCGCCGGCAGAAGGCCGGCCTGGCCGTGGCCCCGGTGGAAGACCATGCCTGCTCCGCCTGCGGCGCCGTGCTCAGCGCCCGACGGCTCCAGGAAGCCGCCAATCTGGACGTGCTCACCTACTGCGCCCAGTGCGGTCGCATTTTATACGCCGGGTGATGCGCCAAGGTCTTCCCCCAACGGCATGGTACCATGCCTGGAGACGCACCCATGGAACCCACCTTCTGAGGCCGCCCATGCGCGTGTTTACCCAGAGCGAAAAAGCCTGGGACGAATTGTTGCTTCATCTGGTCCCCCACCCCCCGTTCCTGCAAACGGCCACCTGGGCGCGCATCAAGCAGGAACAGGTGGGGTGGCGGCCTCACTTCCTGGTGTGGTACCGCCGCGGCGGGCCCCGGGCCGCGGCCCTGGTGCTGACCCGCCGGGTGGGCCCCGGCTTGCGGGTGGGCTACACCCCCCACGGGCCGGTGGTGCCCGAAGACCGGCCCGACGAGTGGTCAGAGGTGCTCCACGACCTGGCCGCCTGGGCCCGGGACCAGGGCCTGCTCTACTTGAAAATGGACGCGCCCGTGCCCGTGGCCTTCGGCGAACCCGGTTCGGAGGAGGAGTGTCTGCATCCGCCGGGCCAGGATTTGTTGAAATGGCTACACGCAAATCGGTGGCGCCCTTCTACCGAATGGGTCCAGTTCCCCAACACCATCTGGGTGGACCTCACCCCACCCGAGGACCGCATCCTGGCCCGCATGAAGCAGAAAACCCGCTACAACATCCGCCTGGCCGGCCGCAAAGGCGTGACCGTGGACCGGCTCCCGCCCGATCAGTTCCCCCTCTTGTACGACATGTACGCGGCCACCGCCCGGCGGGACGGCTTCCCCATCCGGCCCAGGGCCTACTACCTGCATTTGTGGCATACCCTGCACCGGGCCGGGATGCTCACCCCGTTCCTGGCCCGGGTGGAAGACGAACCCGTGGCCGGGCTGGTGCTGGTGCACTTCGGCCCCACCGGGTGGTATCTGCACGGCATGTCCCTTTCCCGGCACCGCAACAAGATGCCCAACCACGCGCTCCAATGGGCCGCCATGCAATGGGCCAAGGCCCACGGATGCACCCGCTACGACATGTGGGGCGCGCCCACCCAATTCTCCCCCCAGGACCCCCTGTGGGGCGTGTACCGGTTCAAAAAAGGCTTCGGCGGCGTGGTGGTGCGCACTCTGGGACCGTGGGACTGGACACCCCACCCCTGGGGCTACCGACTGTACCAGGTCACGCGGCCCCGGGCCCTGGCCCTGTGGCGGCGGCTGGCGTCCTGGCGCAGACGCACGCCATCCCTTTCCCCCGGGAAAGGAGGGGCCTGACCATGCACCGCACCCGCACCGACGAAGGCTGGATTTTGCGCCGGCAGGAGTACGGCGAGGCCGACCTGTGGCTGGACGTGTACGCCCAAACCCTGGGCCGGGTGCGGGTGCTGGCCCGGGGCGCGCGCAAGGCCCGCTCCCGCAAAGGCGGCCACCTGCAACTCTTCCAGCAGGTGCGCATGACCCTGGCCCAGGGGCGGGCCTGGTGGATTCTCACCCAGGCCCAAAGCCAGCGGTGGTTTCCCGAATTGCGGCAGCACCTGGACCGCTACGCCGCGGCCGGGTATCTGGCCGAACTGGTGCTGCGGCTGGTGCCCGAGGGCGAGCGTCTGCCCGGCTTGTACCCCTTGCTAAGCCAGGCTCTGGAGGCCGTGGCCCGACACCCCCAGGGCCACTGGGTACCCCGCTATTTCGAATGGAAAATCCTGGCCCTGGCCGGGTACCGCCCCCAATGGGACGCGTGCGTGCGCTGCGCCCAGCCCATGCGCCTGGGCCGCCCCAAGTTCTTCGACCCGACCGCGGGCGGTGTGCTCTGCCCCGCCTGCCGCACCCCCAGGTCCCTGCCCCTTCCCGACCGGGCCTGGGCCGCGTTGCGCCACTGGGACCGGGCCACCCTGGACGCGGTGCTGCGGCATCCCCCCGAGGAGGATTTGTTTCCCCAACTGGAAGCCCTGGGCCGGGCCTACGTGCAAACCTGGCTGGAAACCCCGCCCCGGGCCTGGAAGGTGCAGCGGGAAGTATAATTCTCCGCCCATCCCCAACCAAAAGGAGTAGGTGTTCCATGACTCATCTGGTGGCTTCCCCTCCTTCCCCCCTGGAAAGGCTCCTGGGCCATGTCTCCCCCGAGGTGGCCCGGATTTTGGAACGCGCCCTGGAGGACCGGGACCTGACCGTGGACGAGGCCGAGCGGCTCTTCCACACCCACGGCACGGACCTGCTGGCCCTGGTCATGGTGGCCGACGAACTGCGCCGCCGCACCGTGGGCGACGTGGTCACTTACGTGGTCACCCGCAACATCAACTTCACCAACGTGTGCTACATCGGCTGCCGGTTCTGCGCCTTCGGCAAGCCCGCCCGGGACCCCGACGCGTACACCCTGACCATCGAAGAGGTGGTACAACGGGCCAAGGAGGCCCGGTCCTGGGGCGCTACCGAGGTGTGCATGCAGGGCGGCCTGAACCCCCATCAGCCCCCCACCATTTACGAGGACCTGGTGCGGGCCATCAAGGCCGAAGTACCGGACATCCACATCCACGCCTTCTCGCCCTTTGAAATCTGGTGGGGCAGCCGACGCCTGGGCATTTCGGAGCGGGCGTTCCTGGAACGCCTGAAAGCCGCCGGTCTGGGCAGCATCCCCGGCACCGCGGCGGAAATCCTGGTGCCCGAGGTGCGCCAGCGCCTGACCAGGAACAAACTTTCCCGGGAGGACTGGGTGCGCATCGTCAAGACCGCGCACCAGGTGGGCCTGCCCAGCACCGCCACCATCATGTACGGCCACATCGACGAACCCCGCCACTGGGCCGAGCACCTGGACCTCATCCGCCGCATCCAGCGGGAGACGGGCGGCTTCACCGAGTTCGTCCCCCTGGGTTTCATCCACGAAAACACCAAACTCTACCTGGAAGACGGCGCCCGGCCCGGCCCCACGGGCATGGAGGACTTGAAAATGCACGCGGTGGCCCGCCTCGTGCTGAATCGGGACATCCCCAACCTGCAGGTTTCCTGGGTGAAACTGGGCTACAAAATGGCGCAAATGTGCCTGAACGCGGGGGCCAACGATTTCGGCGGCACCCTGTTCGAGGAAACCATCTCCCGCTCGGCCGGGAAGACCCAGGGGGTGTATACTTCGGTGGAAACTTTCCGGCGTTTGATTCGCGATTTGGGCCGCATCCCCCGCCAGCGGGATACCCTCTACCGGTACGTGGACGAACCCCAGGCCGCGTGAAACGCCTTTTCGCGGGAGTTTTCGGCGCGGCGTTTTGGCATCTCCCGTGCAAAACCGCGGCTCCAGGGCACACCTTCGGCACCGTCCGGCCCGGGGTTCGAGGTTCGCGACGGGGTGTTTGTGACGCGGCGGTTCGGCCTCCGTCGCAGCCCGAGAAATCCACGAAAAGGTCCTCGGCCGCACGGCTTGAGTTTTCTTCGCCACAGGAGGGATGTCCACCATGTTCCGATGGCTGTTCCGCAACTACGTACCCAAGGACGAATGGAAGGCCGCCCGCAAAAAACTCCCCCGGCTGCTGTTCGAGGGGCTGGCCCTGGGCGGCACCGGCCTGGGCGTGCTGGCCCTGATTTTCGAAATCGCCGCGGACGCGTTCAGCGTGGCGGCCTATCAGACCCTGCTGGCCATTTACGGCGCGCAGGGGTACCACGGCATTGCCATCGCCGCCTTCGCGGTGCTTTCCCTCATGCTGTACTTCGGCATCGTGCCCGCGTACCAGGCCGGGAGTTTCCTCCGTCCCAACGCGGGCGGCAGCGGCCCGCTGGTGGAATCCATCGGCCCGCCCAAACTGCGCTGGCTTTCCTGGGTGGGCACCAGCCTGTTCTTCCTGGACGCCATTCTGACCATCATCATCAGCGCCATTTCCGCGGCCGACGTGCTCATGCTGGTGCTGCCCGAACTCGCGCCCTATCGGCTGTTCCTGGCCGAAAGTTTCGCCTTCTTCATCATGGCCGTGCTGGCAATCATGGGGCCGAAACGGGCCGTTCCCGTGTTCCTCCTGGGCGGCGGCGCGTTCACCATCTTCACCCTGGTGGCCCTGAGCGTCACCACCCTGGCCGCGGGCCTGCACCCCGAATGGGCCTTTCTCACCGAGGGCATCGTGCACCGGCTGCAGGCGGCCGGCGTCGTCGAGCACGTGGTACGGGCTCGGCAGGACCTGAGCACGCTGGCCACGGGCATGGTGCTTTACCTGTTCTTCCGCTCCATGTCCAGCGCCATGCTGGGCTTCTCGGGGTACGAGGTCATCCCGGCCAGCGGCAAACACGCGGCCCGGCCCAAATGGATGGTGGTGCGCACCGCGCTCACCCTGGCCGCGCTTTTCCTCATCGGCACCGGGGTGATGCAACTGTACACCGCCCGCCAGTGGAACATCCCCGCCACCGAGGGCTACAGCACCCTGCTCATCGAATACGAAATCATGGCTGTGCAATGGCTGGGCCGGGGCCTGGAGGCCGAGCAGATTCAGGTCACCCCCGCGGACATCCAGGCCGCGGAGGAACTGTACGAGGAACACGTGGCCCGCTTGCGCCCTGGTGGCCTGGAGGAACCCCCGGACCGGGACACCTACATTCGGGAAACCGCCTACGCGGTGGCCATGGCCCGCCTCATCGGCCAGGCGCTGATGGGGACGCCGGGCGTGGCCTTCCTGGCCGTGGCCGGGTTGCTCCTGGCCGTCATCCTCCTGCTGGCCCAGGGCGGCGGGTACGTGGGCGGCGCCGCGGTGGCGGCCAACGCCGCCCGATTGGGCCGTCTGCCCGCGGCCTTCCTGGACGACCGCCTGGGCGTCGTGACCATCTGGCTGATTTCCGCCATTTTCATTCCCATCATCCGCTACGTCACCGTGGTGGAAGCCTACTACGCCTTCGGCTTCGTCAGCGCCTTCGTCATCACCAGCACCGCGGTGTTCCTGGCCCGGGACGAGGTGCTCCGGGAAAAGGGCATCGAACCCGGTTCACCCCAGGCCCGGGCGTTGCGCTTCGCCGGCCTGCGGGGTATGCTGGCCAGTTACACCATGCTCATCGTGCTGGTCATCATGAAGTACCACGCGCTGCTGGCCATCGTGTTCTTTGGCGGCCTGCTTACCCTGATTCAATGGGCCGTGGCCAACGGCGGCCTCCGTCGGCAGGATACCCGGGCCTTGCTGGAAAAGGTGCTGGCTTCCCGAGGCCTGGAAACCTACACCTGCGGCCTGGAGCGGGGCCTGGACCAGGCCCGCCAGCGGGGCCTGGCCGACGCGCTGGAGCACCTCATCGCCACCGGCGCCATGCGCAAGTTCAACGTGGAGTACGACCGCATCCGTCGGCTGATCTCTCGGGAGTACCGCATCGAACCCGATTTGCTCCACTTTGCCGTGTTGCCCCCGGGCTTCAAGAAGAAAGGCGGTTGGGGCGTGGAGGAGGAAGAGCACCTGGAAGAGCCCAACCTGCTCATGGAGGAAGCCTACAACCGGGCCTATCAACGGGGTCTGGAAGAACTGCCGACCACGGTGGAGTACTATTCCCACTTCGGCATCTTCACCTTCATCAACAATTACTACGTGAACTGGGTGGACGTGGAAACCGGTCGGCCGGCCGAAATCGTGCAACAGGCCATGCTGCGGCTCCTCTTCCCCCGCACCGAGTTCGCCCAAATCTGGGGGGAATTCCGCCAGCACCGGCATCGCTTCCTGCCCGAAGACATCTGGCAGTTCTGCCGGGAGCGCTATCGCTGGTCCAAGGACCAGTGGCCCAACCTGAGCGACCGGGTGACCACCATCTGGACCCTGCAGGACCACGGCATCCTGCCCAGGGACCTCCTGGTGGACATGCCCCTGCGGGTGATGGACGGGGAAACGGTGTACGTGCAGGTGTACACCAACCTGGCCGCGCTGCCGGAAAAGGGCGACGCCTTCGTGCAGGAATTGCGCCGACGCTACGCGGCCTTCTTCAACCAGGGCGCCTCCCCCAGGGGCGGGGAAAAGGAATAGCAACCCCAGAAGGCCCGTCCCGGGCGTTTTGCTACATCCTCCCCCAGAGCCACGGAGCGCGCGGAGCATCCACCGGAGAAGACCAAAATTTTTTCTCCGTGTGAGAAAAGAAGTTGCCAGGCGTTTTGCATGTTCTAATAAATGCGCACACAGAGCCACGGAGAGCACGGAGTACTTGCTGGAGAAGGCCAGAATTTTCTCTGTGTTCTCTGTGTCTCCGTGAGAAAATGCGATGGCTTTTGATGGATTTTGAAAAAACGCACCCAAAACGAAATTTGCGCTTGCCTTGGGGGAAAATTTAGGGTAACCTAAATTGGGTGCTATACGCGAAAACCGCCTGGCCGAGGGACCGCCGAAAACCCTCGGCAAAGAAGGGAACACCTTTTCCAAAAAGCGCGTGCACTTAGGAAGGGCTTACGATGAATGGATGGACCCTGCTCGCGGGTTTGTTCTTGGGCGTTTTGCTCTGGTGGATCGGCCGGTGGGCGTGGGATGCCTACCGATTGCGGCGTCGCGTCTTGATGGAGGACGCCCTCAAAGTGCTCATGGATTGCTGCGAACGGGGAACGGCCTGCACCCCGGAAACCCTGGCCGCCCGTTTGGGGCTGTCCTTGACCCAGGCCATGCGGGTGGTTCGTCACCTGGCCGCGCAGGGCCTGGCGGTGGTGCGGGGAAACCGCCTGGAACTCACCCCTGAAGGTCGTGCCCTGGCCCTGCACATCTTGCGGGCGCATCGCCTCTGGGAGCGCTACTTGCGGGACTACACCGACCTCTCCCTGGAGCGGATTCACGCACTAGCCGACCGCATGGAGCATCGCCTTTCGCCTCAGGACGTGCGCCGGCTGTCCGCCACCCTGGGCCACCCTCAACACGACCCCCACGGCGACCCCATTCCCCACGGGGAAGAAACGCCCCAGGCGCCCGGGACGCCCCTAAACGAATGGCCTCCGGGCAAGCCTGCCCGCATCGTGCATGTGGAAGACGAACCGTTGAGCGTCTTCGAGCAAATCCTGGCCGAGGGTTTGCTCCCCGGGAGCACGGTGGAAGTGCTGGAAACCACGCCCCAGGGTGTGCATCTGCGTTTACTGGACGAAGCGCGGGAGTTGTGGCTGGCCCCCATCGTGGCCGGGAACATCCACGTGGTGGAGGCGCCGTCCCGGGCCGAACCCGCGCCCGAACCGCGGTGGACCCTGGCCGAAGTGCCCCTTGGGCAAAAGGTACGGGTAGTGGCCCTTTCCCCCCGCTTGCGGGGCCTGTTGCGTCGCCGCCTGCTGGATTTGGGCTTCACACCGGGGGCCGAGGTGGTGCCGGTGATGGAAAGCGCCTTTGGCCGGGGTGACCCGCGGGCCTACCGCATTCGGGGCACCACCATTGCGTTGCGTCGCGAGCAGGCAGCGGCCATCTGGGTGGAACCTGCGGACAGCCAACGGCCGACGGCCGCCAGCGGTCAGCAGTCCGCAGTCGACCGTCAGCAGACAGCGGATAGTGGAACATAGGAGGGAAACCATGGCGACGACGGAACGTAAACCGCACACCATCCAAACCACGACGGACCGTCCACGGCCGACGGCCCTCAGCCCACAACCGCAGATTGGCCGCCGACTGCCGACCGCTGCCTGCGCCACCTGCCCACTGTACGTGGAACAGTTGGGGGTGCAGCCGGGGGAATGGGACGTACTGGTGGCCCTGGCCGGGAACCCCAACGTGGGGAAAAGCACCCTGTTCAACCGCCTGACCGGATTGCGCCAGCACGTGGGCAACTGGCCGGGCAAAACGGTGACCCGGGCCGAAGGCCGGTTCAAATTCAACGGTCGGGTGTACAAAGTGGTGGACCTGCCCGGTACTTATTCCCTCCTCACCGCTTCGGTGGAAGAGGAAGTGGCCCGGGACTTTCTCCTCTTCGCCAATCCCGACGTGGTCATCGTGGTGGTGGATGCCACCGCGCTGGAACGCAACCTGAACCTGGTGTTGCAAATTTTGCAGGTGACCCCACGGGTCGTGGTGGCCCTGAACCTGGTGGACGAGGCCCGACGCAAGGGCATTCATGTGGACCATCGAAAACTGGCCCGGGAATTGGGGGTGCCCGTAGTGCCCATCGTGGCCCGCACCGGCGAAGGCATCGGGTATCTGATGCAGGTGGTGGAAGATATCGCCACCGGACGTTTGCGACCCCGGCCCCGCAAGGTCGCGCTGGAGCCGGCCCTGCAGGCCGCGGTGGACCAACTGGCTCCCATGATTCGGGAAGCCTTTCCTGAAGTGGCTCCCATCGCCGAGTGGTTGGCCCTGCGTTTGCTGGACGGCGACCCCTCTTTGGAGGAAGCCATCCGCACAGGGACGTTGAGCCAGCACATCCGCCGCGCGCTGGATGGAACCCAGGCCCGGGAGCCTCGCATGGGGCCCCAGGTGTTGTCGGCCTTGGAAGGGGAAAGGAGGACGACACCGCCCAACGGTGCATCCCGGGCGGCAGATGCCCAGGTTTTTTCCCCAGGGGAAGCCATCCTGGAACGGGCTCGGGCGTTGCGGGAAACCCTTTCGGAAACCTTCCGGGACCAACTGGTGCAGAGCATCTACGAAGAAGCCGCCCGCATCGCAGCCGCGGTGGTGCGGGAACGCGGGGCCCCGGCCCGGGATTGGGGGGAACGCATCGACCGCATCGTGACCCATCCCTTCTGGGGCCTGCTCATCATGCTGGTGGGCCTGACCACGATTTTCTGGATCACCATCGTCGGGGCCAACTACCCTTCGGAGTTGATTGCCACCGTGCTGTTCACCATTGAAGAATGGGGTGTGGCCTTGTTCGAGGCCCTGGGCCTGCCCTGGTGGCTTACGGGTTTCTTGTGGAAGGGCGTGTACCGGGGCCTGGCCTGGGTGGTCAGCGTGATGTTCCCGCCCATGGCCATTTTCTTCCCCCTGTTCACCATCCTGGAAGACCTGGGCTACCTGCCCCGGGTGGCCTTCAACCTGGACTGGCTCTTCAAGCGGGTGGGCGCGCACGGCAAACAGGCCCTGACCATGGCCATGGGTTTTGGCTGCAACGCGGCCGCGGTGGTGTCCACCCGCATCATCGAATCGCCCCGGGAGCGGCTCATCGCCATTTTGACCAACAACTTCGTGCCCTGCAACGGGCGCTGGCCCACCCTCATCATGTTGGGCACGGTGTTCGTGGCTTCCGCCTTTCCCGCAGGGATGGCTGCGTTCATTGCCGCGGGCTCGGTGCTTTTTGCGGTGCTGGTGGGCATCGTCATGACCTTCGTCAGTTCCTGGCTGCTTTCCCGCACCCTGCTGCGGGGGGAACCCAGCGCTTTTACCCTGGAACTGCCTCCCTATCGCCGTCCCGACGTCAAGCGCATCCTGTACACCTCCTTCATCGAACGCACCCTGATGGTGCTCCAGCGGGCCGTGGTCATGGCCGCGCCCGCGGGGGGCGTCATCTGGCTTTTGGGGAACATCCATGTGGCCGGCGCCCCCCTGGCCCAGCACATCGCCGGGTTCTTGGACCCCCTGGGGCGGCTCATGGGCCTGGACGGCGTCATTTTGCTGGCGTACATCATCGCCATTCCGGCCAACGAAATCGTGGTGCCTTCCATGATCATGATTTACAGCGGTGCGGGCACTCTGGTGGAACTGGACAGCATCCAGGCGTTGCGGAGTTTGTTCCTGGAAAAGGCCGGGTGGACTTTGTTGACCGCGGTCAACCTCATGTTGTTCACCGTCATGCACAACCCATGTTCGACCACCATCCTCACCATCTGGAAGGAAACCGGCAGCAAGAAGTGGGCCGCGGTGGGCGCCCTGTTGCCCCTGGGCATCGGCGTGGTGGTGACCCTTGCGGTGGCCGGGGTGTGGCGGTTGTTGGGCGGAGGATGAGGCAAGGCGGGCTTTTCGGCCCGCCTTTTCATCCCTCGCCCTCCGCACATACCCACCCAGAGGTAAAGATCAAGTTTTTCTCTGTGCGCTCTGTGTCCCCGTGAGAAAAGCGCGCACCCGACTTGACAAACCGTTGGCGCCTTTTACAATAGAGGATGCCTGTGCCGAAGTGGCGGAATTGGCAGACGCGCGGCGCTCAGGACGCCGTGGGCATTACGCCCGTGGGGGTTCGAGTCCCCCCTTCGGCACCAGGAAGAAAAAACCGCAGGGTTCCACCACCTGCGGTTTTTTCTTTTCCGAAACCCAGCGCACCTTCCCGGCTGGGTATAATGAAAACAATCCCCACATCCGAGGTCCGGCCATGACGGAACGCAAAATTCGGGTGCTCATTGCCAAACCCGGCCTGGACGGCCACGACCGCGGGGCCAAAATCGTCGCACGGGCCTTGCGGGATGCCGGCATGGAGGTCATCTACACCGGCATTCGACAAACGCCGGAAATGATTGCCGAGGCCGCGCTCCAGGAAGACGTGGACGTGGTGGGGCTTTCCATCCTCTCCGGAGCGCACATGACCCTGGTCCCCCAGGTATTGGAAAAACTGCGAGAAGCAGGCATGGACCACGTGCTGGTGTTGGTAGGTGGCATCATTCCCCCCGAAGACGTCCCCAAACTTCGGGAGATGGGTGTGTACAAAGTGTACGGGCCGGGCACACCCACCCGCCAAATCGTGGAAGACATCCGCCGGGCCGTGTTGGGTGAAAGCCAGACGCAACCGGAGCCGATGGCATGAGCCGCGACCTGGCCCAACGGGTGCTCCAGGGCGAGCGTCGCGCCCTGGCCCGGGCCTTGAGCCTGGTGGAAAACGACGCGCCCGAAGGCGAAGCCCTGCTGGAGGCCCTTTTTCCGCATACCGGCCGGGCGCATCTGGTGGGCTTCACCGGCCCGCCCGGGGTGGGCAAATCCACCCTGGTGGCCCGGCTGGCCCGTTACTTTCGCCGAGAAGCCCCATCCCCCCGCACCGTGGGCATTCTGGCCGTGGACCCCACCAGCCCCTTCACCGGTGGCGCGCTCCTGGGCGACCGCATCCGCATGCGGGACCTGGCCGGCGACCCGGGGGTGTTCATCCGCTCCATGGCCTCTCGGGGCGCGGTGGGCGGCCTGGCCCGAAACACGGCCGCGGCCGCGCAGGTGCTGGATGCCGCGGGCTTCGACCTGGTCTTCATCGAGACCGTGGGCGCGGGCCAGGCCGAGGTGGAAATCGCCCGACTGGCCCACACCGTGGTGGTGGTCCAGGCTCCCGGCCTGGGGGACGAAATCCAGGCCCTGAAGGCCGGCATCCTGGAAATCGCCGACATTTTGGTGGTGAACAAGGCGGACCGGCCCGGCGCGCAGCAACTGGCCCGCACCCTGGAAAATTGGCTTGGCCGCCGCACGCCCAAGGGCGAAGGCCCAGACGATGCCTCCCCCGCCTCTGCCTCGAATACGCCCTGGATACCCCCGGTGCTGCTGGTCACCGCCACCCAGGGAGAGGGCATTCCCCAGATAGCCCAGAGCCTGAAGGAACACGCGGCCCACCTGAAACGCACGGGGGCCTGGCAGGAACGGGAGCGCCGCCGCTTCGAATCCGAACTCCGGGAACGGGTCCTGCTCACTTTCTGGCGCCGCTGGGAAACCCGGGCGAAACAACTGGGCCTCTCCCAACTGCTGGAACGCATCCTGAAGCGGGAAATCTCACCGCAACGGGCCGCGGAAACCTTGTTACGGCAGATGTGGTCCGACCAGGAAACGAAAGGCTGAGGCCCCGCGGACCGGGGCCTACCAAACCATCAGGAGGAAGCCGATGCGCATTGCCCTGGGTTGCGACGAAAAGCGGTATGTGGTGCAGGTGGCCCTGGAGCGGCTCCGCTCCTGGGGGCATGAGGTGACCTACTTCGGCCCGGTGGAAGCCGAAACCACCGTGCCCTGGCCCCAGGTGGCCCGTCGGGTGGCCCAGGCCGTGGCTCGGGGCGATTTCGACACCGGCGTGCTCTTCTGCTGGACGGGTACGGGGGTGAGCATTGCAGCCAACAAAGTGCCGGGCATCCGGGCTGCGTTGTGCGTGGACGCGGAAACGGCTCGGGGTGCGCGACTGTGGAACGACGCCAACGTGCTGTGCATGTCCCTGCGCCTGACCTCGGACGTGCTGGTGGAGGAAATCCTGAAAGCCTTTCTGGAAACCGAATATCAACCCAACCCCGAAGACGACGCCTGCCTGGCTATGCTCGCGGAAATGGACGCCGACCGCGCTCCTCGGGAATGACCTTTCCCCACGATGCATCCTGGCCAGCCTGGTCGCCCTTTCAAGGAACAAACACCCAATATAGGAGGAGGTGACGCATGGATTTAGGACTTCAAGGCAAACGGGCTTTGGTCACCGGGGCCAGCAAGGGCCTGGGGTATGCCGTGGCCCGGCTTTTGGCCCAGGAAGGTTGCACGGTGAGCATCAACAGCCGGAACCCCAAACACCTGGAGGATGCGGCCCGGCGCATTCGAGAAGCCACCGACGCGACGGTGCACACCATCCCCGGCGACCTGACCCAGCCCAACATGCCCGAGCAGGTGGTGCAAGAGGCCGCGCAACGCATGGGTGGCCTGGATTTGCTGGTGACCAACACCGGCGGCCCGCCCCCCGGCGGGTTCGAGGATTTCGACGACGCGGCCTGGGAGGCGGCCCTGAACCTGTGCTTCCTCAGCCATTTGCGGCTCATCCGGGCTGCGCTGCCTTACTTGAAGCAGAGCGATGCAGCCAGCGTGCTCACCATCACGTCCATCAGCGTCAAACAGCCCATCCCCAACCTCATCCTTTCCAACACCACCCGGGCCGCCACCGCGGCCTTGACCAAATCCCTGGCCCTGGAATACGGCCCGCAAGGCATTCGGTTCAACTCCATCCTGCCCGCCTGGACCAAAACCGAACGGGTGTGGCAACTGCTGGAGCATCGGGCGCGCGCCCACGGCACCACGGTAGAAGAGGAGATGGCCAAGCAAGCCGCGGCCAGCCCCCTGGGACGCATGGCCGAACCCGAAGAATTCGCCCGGGCCGCGGTGTTCCTGCTTTCACCCGCGGCCTCCTACATCACCGGCGCGCTCTTCACCGTAGACGGCGGCATGTACAAGGGCCTGATTTGAGTGGCGGCGGGAGGCCCCCTGCCCTCAAGAGGCAAAAAAGCGGGACGCTGCTCAGCGTCCCGCTTTCGCTTGATGCCCCCCAGCCGAGTCGGGGGCCTGGCTTTTCGCAGCCTTCTCGTTCAGGGGAAAACGCATGACGAAACGGGCGCCGCCTTCGGGCCGGTTTTCCACCTCAATGGTGCCGCCCATGGCTTCGACCACGGAGCGCACGATGGAAAGGCCCAGGCCCACCCCCCGGGTCGAAATTCCTCCGGTAACAAAGGGCTCGAAAATACGCTCCTTCAGGTCTTCGGGCACGCCGGGGCCGGAGTCTTCTACGGCAACGGCCCAGGTGTGCTCGTCGGGCTTCCAGAAACGTACCCGCACTTCGCCGCCTTCGGGGGTGAACTTGATGGCGTTGCTCACCAAATTCATCACCGCCCGGGGGAACCAGGTGGTATCCACTTCGATGACCTCGGGAAAATCCGGCGCGGTTTCATAGGAACACCGCAGGTTTTTTTCCTCGACGAAGGGATCAAAAATCCGCCGCAACTCCCGCTGAAATGCCCGAATGTTCATCGGCCGCGGATGCAATTGCAAACCGGTCTGTTCCATCTGCCCATAGTGGAGCAAATCATCGGCGAAGAAGCGAATTTGCGAGGCAGCCCGATAAATGGCGTCCAGCATATCCGCCAAATCTTTGGGAAGCCGCTTTTTGGACATCAACAACAACTCAGCATACCCCAAGATGCTTTGCAAAGGCGTACGCAAATCGTGCCCCAATGCGGCCATGAGGTAGGACTTGAACTGGCTGGCCTTCTCGGCCTGTAGGCGGGCGCGCTTCAAAGCCTCTTCCATCTCGATGCGAGGGGTGACATCCCGCTTCACGGCCACGAAATGGGTGATATCCCCGTTTTCATCACGCACCGGGGCGATGGTTTGGTCCTCGTAATACAACGAGCCGTCCTTGCGGCGATTAATGATGCGGCCTTCCCAGACCTTGCCGGACAAAATGGTGTTCCACAAGCGCTGGTAATACGCCCGGTCGTGCTTGCCCGATTTCAAGATGGCCGGCGTCTTGCCCAGGGCCTCTTCCGCCGTATATCCCGTCATTTGGGTAAAAGCGGGGTTGACGTATTCGATGACACCGTCCTTGTCGGTAATCACCACCCCGTGGGCGCTGTGCTCCAGGGCCTTTTCCAACAGCCGCAAACGGGCCTCGGCTTTCCTGCGGGCGGTGATGTCGATGGAATACTCCACGATGTAACGGATGCGGCCCTCGGCATCGAAAACGGGGTAAGCGTGCACTTCGGCCACGTAAGGCGTACCATCGTCTCGATAGTGCACATGCTCCACTTCCGCGGGCCGGCCCTGCTCCAGCACCATTTGCAAAGGACAGGGATGCTCCTCACCACTGCAGGGTGTGTCACGGTGATGGGTCAGCGCATAACAGGTGGTAGGCGCCTGGGTACCCTCGGTGCGGATTCCCAATTCACGCGCCCGTTTGTTGGCCAAAACGATGCGGTAATCCTTCACGTCGATGACGTAAAAAGGCGCTTCGATGGCATCGATGACCGATTGCAAAAAGCGCCGCTGTTCATCCAAAGAGCGCAGGCTCTCCGAGAGTTGCCCCGAAAGCCAGCGATAGCGACTTATCAAATACTCCAGCGTGATGAAAATGCCGGCCAACAACACCATACCGGCCAGCGTACCCAGTAGAGACCCCTGCAGGGTCATCCCGTGTCCCGAGAGGGCCAGCAACCCCAAAATCAACCCGATTTGACCGCTTGTAGCCAAAATGTTCCAGGGAAAGGGCACATACAACGCCAAAAACGATAGGGTAAAAGCCCACAAATGCAGGGCGTAATCCATACTTCCCAAGTCGAAGGCAAAAATCAAAAGGGGGAGCGCGTTGGCCACCCCAGTTCCTACCGTTGCTGCCAGCCAACGCCAACGGGCCGTGAAACTCAGGGCCACGGCCAGCAACCACAAACCCGTGATGCCCCAATACAAAAACGAGGGAATGCGAGGGAACCAGGACCGGGCCACCCACACCCAGAACAGCCCCCACAGGGTCAGGTGCGCCCAAAGAATCCAATCCCGCCACGAAGTAGCACGAATACGGCGGAGCCATGTACGGACAAAAATCTTCATGGAAGGCTAACCTTTCAAACCGCTACGGGTGATGCTTTCGGTGAACTGGCGCTGGGTGAGGAAATAGAGCAACAGGATGGGGGCCACGGCAATGACCGCGCCGGCCATTTGCAAGTGCATCTCCGAACCGGCTTCGTCCACGAACTGGTACAACCCGACGGCGATGGGCCGCCATTCGGGCGAATTGGTCACCAACAACGGCCAGGCCAGGGCGTTCCAGGTGCCGATGAAGGAAAGCACGGTGATGACCAAAAGGGGCGCTTTGGAAAGGGGCAGCACGATGTACCACAAGAAATGCAGATGCCCCGCGCCGTCAATCTGCGCGGCATCGAACAAATCGTTGGGAATCTGGGCGAAGAACTGGCGCAGCAAGAAGATGCTGAACACGCTTCCCATGAAAGGGATGGTCAGTGCCGGCCAGTTGTTCACCCATTTGATGGGTCCTACCCGGCCCAGCCAGGTGACGGTGAGGAAGTTGGGAATCATCAAGACCATCGCGGGAATCATCATGGTGCTGAGCAAGATGGAGAAAATCAGGTTGCGGCCGGGGAAATCGATGCGGGCGAAGGCGTAAGCGGCCAGCACGCTGAAGGTCAATTCACCGGCCAGGGTGATGAGGGTGATGATCACGGTGTTGAAGAAATATTCCGCGAATTGGGCTTCCTTCCAGGCCACCACGTAGTTGTGGAATTGGGGCGAAGAGGGCAACCACTGGCCAGAAATGGCTTCCCCCAAGGTCATAAGAGAGGTGGAAACCATCCAGGCAAAAGGCCCCAACGCCAGAAGCGCGCCGATGCCCAAAATCACGTACGTGAAAGCCACCTTGAGGATGCGTAAAAACCGGTAGTACCAGAGATGACGCACCGGGGACCTGACCATGCGAGCCATCTCCTGCTCGAGAGGAGCGATGCAGAGGACCGGGCAACGCTCAAGGGCCTTCGTCTTTGTCGGGATGCTTCCCCTTCTGCCCGGTCTTTGCGGGTGAGCCTTGCTCTTGCGCCTTGTCGTCGGTCTGGTCGCTTCCCTGCTTTCCCTGTTGACGCAGACGACGGTAATCCACAAACCGATACCCCACGCCCCGCTCCGTCAAAATGTACTTGGGGTTGGAGGGGTCCTCTTCCAGTTTCTGGCGCAGGTAGTTGATGTACAGGCGTACATAATGGTGCTCGTTCTCGTATTCCAGCCCCCATACCTTGTGAAGCAACTGCTCATACGTAAGCACCCAACCTGCGTTCTTCACCAAATGGTACAGCAGACGGAACTCCGTGGGACGGAGTTTCACCAATTTGCCGTCCACCCACACTTCCCGCCGGCCCAGGTCGATTTTGAGCCGGTCGTCCACCTCAATGACCTCGTCGGGCATGACCGCGTGGTAACGCCTGAGTACCGCCTCGATGCGGGAAGTGAGCACGCGCGGGCTGAAGGGCTTGGTGATGTAATCGTCGGCGCCCAAACGCAACCCCCGGATGATGTCCTCTTCGTCGGAACGGGCCGTTACCATGATGACGGGCACGTCACTTATCTTCCGCAGCAGGCGCAGCACCTCGAAGCCGTCCATGTCCGGCAACATGACATCCAGGAGCACCAGGTCGGGGAGGTGTTCCCGAACCTTGTCCAGGGCGTCCTTCCCCGTGTACGCGGCCAGGGTATCGTACCCATCCTGCTCCAGATTCAGACGAATGAACCGCACCATGCGCGGCTCATCGTCTACCACAAGGATGCGATATCGCCGATCGCGTTCTTTCGTTTCCATAGTGCTAAGTGTACCACATCTTGTGGCTTATCTTCCCTCAGGCGAAAGGACACCACGACTCCCCGCCGACACCTTCACTCTCGCACGAACCCGATGATTTCTTCCTCTTCCGAAGGCATGAGTTCGATGAGGGTGGTGCGGCTCAAGGGCAAAATCACCGCTTCCACGTCGTCTTCCAGATAGTGCACATCCCGCCCATCCCGGCGGCGGGGGTTGTAAAGCACGATGAGGTTGTCCTTGGGGTCGGGAATTTTTTCGATTTCGCCCACCATGGGTTCTTCGTTGGGAAGATGCACCACAACGGTATATCGTTCGGCCATAAGCAACCTCACCCTTTGCAAAAGATGAAACCCGGCCCTGGGAGCGGCTCGGCTGCTCGGCCCCCAGGGCCGGGCCGCAATTCACTTTTCGTACACCGGTTCCAGCCAGTGGTGGTACTTGGGCAGTTTGCCCCGCACCACCTGCTGGAAGAGTTCCCGCAACTGCGCGGTGATGGGTCCCATCTTTCCCTCGCCGATGGGCCGGTGGTCGACGCGGGTCACCGCGGTCACTTGGGCGGCGGTGCCGGTGAGGAAAAGTTCGTCGCAAATGAACACCTCGGTGCGGTCGATGGGCCGCTCCACCACCTCCAGGCCCAGTTCCTCCCGGGCCAGTTGGATGATGGTGCGGCGGGTGATGCCCTCCAGGATGTTGTCCGTGATGGGCGGCGTAATCAGCACCCCATCCCGCACGATGAACACGTTTTCCGCGCTGCCCTCGGAAAGGTGCCCGTCTTCGGTGAGCACCAGGGCCTCATCGAAACCGGCCAGTTCCGCGTCGGATTTGACGAGCGCGGTGCCCACATACGCACCGGAAATCTTGCCTCGAGGAGGAATCATGTTGTCGTCCAGGCGGCGCCAACTGGAGAAGGTCACGTGGGCGTTGGTGTCGTTGGCCACATAGGTGCCAAAAGGCACGGAAACGATGGCCAGCGCCGGCGTCAGACCGTGCAACCGCACACCGATGACCTCGTCGGACAGGTACAGCAAGGGCCGAATGTACACGTCGGTGCGGTGTCCCTCGGCCCGGAGCAGGTCCTTGGTAAAGCCAATGAGGTCCTCGACGGTGTAATCCACCTGCATTCGAAGAATCTTGGCCGAATTCAAAAGGCGCTTGTAATGGTCGCGAGGGCGGAAGATGTACAACTGCCCCTCTTCCTCGTTCCAATACCCGCGCAAACCGCCGAAAACCGCAGTGCCGTAGTGCAACGCATGGGTCAGCAAACCGATTTTGGCCTCGTCATAGGGCACGATGCGGCCCTGGAAAAAGGCAAACTTGGGGAGCGTGGGCATTGCCAACCTCCTATCGGTGGGGAATCCAGCACAAGTGCAGTTTCATTATACCCACCCCGACGCGTTCACCCATTCGTAGAGCGCCCGCAAATCACCTTACCGCTTTATCGCCTTATCGCTTTATCGCCTTACCGCCTCTTACCGCTTCAATCGATGAGGCCCGCCACCTGGTCCACCCAGGCGTTAAGCACATCAAAGCCGCCCTGCCAGAAGGCCGGGTCGCCGGGGTCGATGCCCAAATCGGCCAGCAGGGCCATCGGCGCACGACTGCCGCCCGCGGCCAGCAGGTCCAGATATTTGGGCTTGAAGGCCTCGCCCTCTTCTTTGTACCGCCGGTACAGGGCCAGCACCAGCAACTGACCAAACGCGTAGGCGTACACGTAAAAGGGCACCTGGTAAAAGTGGGGGATGGCCAGCCACTCCCAGGCAAATTCGTCGCTCACCGTCACGGCATCGCCGAATTGTTCCTTGAGGAGTTCCAGGTACCCCTCGGCCACCTGGTCGGCCGAGGCGCCCTGGGGGAAACGGTCGTGGGCCTGCACTTCAAAGAGGGCGAAATAGGCCTGACGCATGATGGTAGCGTAGTTGTCGTCCAGTTGGTGGAACAGGATGGCCTTGCGCACCTCGGGGTCGGTTTCCCTCTCCAGCAGGTATTCCACCAGAAGCATCTCACCAAAGGTGGAGGCCGTTTCGGCCAGGGGCAGGGGCGCGTGGAAAGTGTACACCGAATGATGCCGCGCCAGCATCCCGTGGATGGCGTGGCCCAGTTCGTGAGCCAGGGTGGCCACGTCGTTGATTTTGCCCTGATAACTCATCAGCACCCAGGGGGTAAGCCCGGGTACCACGCTGGCACAGAACGCGCCGCCCCGCTTACCGGGCCGGGTTTCGCTGTCCAGATGACCTTCGTCGAAAACCCGTCGGGCCAAATCGGCCAATTGGGGATGGAAGCGCCGAAAGGCTTCCAGAATCATGTCCACCGCGGTGGCAAAGTCATAGGTGCGGTCGGCCTGGCCCACGGGCGCGTACACGTCGTAGCGGCGGAGCCGGTCCATGCCCAACGCCCGGGCCTTCACCCGGAAGAAACGCTGGAACACCGTGGCGTTCTCCCGGCATACCGAGAGCAGGGTATCCACCACCTCATCGGGGAGGTGGTTGGTCAAATTGCGGGCCGAAATGGGCCGGGGGAAACCCCGCACCCGCACCTGTTCGTTGTACCAATCCTGGGTTACGGCCTGATAAATGGGTGCGATGAGGCCGGTATCGCGGGTGTACACCTGGAACAGGCTTCGATAGGCCTGCTCGCGCAGGTCCGGGTCGGGATGGCGGAAGTAGGTGGAGAGTTCCGCCCGGGTCAGTTCTTTGACCTCGCCGTCCACTTCCAGGGGGAAGGTGTAACGCGAGGTCATGGTGTTGTAGAGGGAGACCAGCGTGCGAATGCCGGCCGCGTCCTTGTAGTTGATGATGCGCTCTTCCGCCTCCGAAAGGGTGTACGGGCGGAAAAGCCGCAATTTCTCCAGGTAATAACGCATGTCTCCGGCCACCTTCAGCAGCCGCTGCGCGGCCGCATCGGACAGGTTCTTCCACCAGAGTTCGAAGAAAAGCAGCCGGTTCTGGATTTCCGCGCTCCATTGGCGCACCCGGGCCAGCATGGCCTGGGCTTCTCGGTCCTGCGTATCCGCGGCAAACTTCAAGTAAGCGTACGAACCTACTTTATGGGCCTCTCGGGAGAGGGCTTCCATTTGCTCCAAGAAGCGACGAAAGTCTTCCTCGGGTATGTCCTCGCGTAAACGTTCGCGCCAGGTTTCGAGCCGTTCTACTTCTTCCTCCACCCGGCGCATGGCGGCTTCCCAGGCTTCCCGACTGGGGTACAGGTCTTCCAGGGTCCAGGGGCCCACCTGGTATGCATGAGCGGTCATACAGCAGCCTCCAAAAGACGAAATGTCTGACGAAGAAAAGAAAACGCCGGCATGGATTATAACGGAAGGTCCCGTCATCCTTTCTCGGCCACCGCATAGATGCCCAATCGACCGCCTTCTCCATCGGACAGGAAGATTTCCCGAACACGAAAACCGGCCTCTTCCAAAAGGCCGGCCAATTCCGGCAGGGTGAATTGATGAATGTAGCGGAGGCCGTAGCCGCCGTGTCGCCAATCCACCAACAGGTCACCGGGGTCCACTTGGTTCCACTGCAAACCCACCCGCTCCCAGGGTTGCACCCGGGCCTTGAGCCGGGGGCTGCGCAACAGGTTCCACACGGAAAGCCACACCTGCCCCCGGGGACGAAGCACCTGATAAAAATCCCTGACGACACGAAGGCGAAGCGCCTTTCCGGGGATGTGGTGGAGCACGGCAAAGCACAGCACCACGTCCACCGCAGGCAGGTCCCTATGCCAGCCCTCCGCGGCCACATCCCGCTGGAGCAGGCTCACGGCAAAGTCCACGCCCTGGGCCCGCTCCCAGGCCTGGTGCAGCAAGGGCGCGCTGGCGTCCACCCCGATGTACCGTCCCTGAAAATCCCCTCGGGAACGCAAAATCTCCAACACCCGACCGTGGCCACAGCCCACGTCCAGCACATGGGCCTGGGCGGGCAGGCGGGCCAGCAAACGCTGCACCCCGGGCTGGAGGAAACCCCGCTTTTCCGCATAGGCCCGCCCGAATTCGTGGTAAAAGCGGCGGTTCAGTTCCAGGAGATGTTGCAGCACTTCCGGGGTCATGGCTCACCTTCTGGGAGCGGATAGCAGATAGCGGATGGCAGATGGCAGATAGCGGATGGCAGATAGCAGATAGCAGATAGCAGATAGCGGATGGCGATTGAAGGGGTGATTTGACCTTCCTCAAGGCGCCTATGAAAACCTCACGAATAACTCAAGAGGGGAACGGCTAACGCCCTGAATGACGACGGGCCGAAGCGGGGTCCGTGGTCACGTACCAGTCCCGGCCCAGATACAACGCGGGATGCACCCGGTTCAGGTCCAGGTAGCCCTGGGGGGTGAAGGCCCCTTCCTGGTGATGAATGCGCACGATTTCCCCAACAAACAGGTCGTGGTCGCCCACTCGATGGCGGTCCACCACCCGGCACTCCAGAATGGCATACGCATCGGCCAGCAAGGGAGCCAGGGCATCGGGCACCGCTCGCTCCGCGATGGCAAAGGCCCGAAACTTGTCCACCCGATGGCCCGACACCCGTCCCACCCGGGCGATGAGGTCGGCTTTCTCCCAGGGCAGAAAGTTCACCGCAAAGGCCCCCGAAGCCACGATGAGGCCATGGGTGAAGCGCTCCGGCGCGACCACGGCACCGTAAAGGGGCGGCTCGAAGGACAGGGGCGCGTGCCAGGCCATGGCCATGGCGTTCTTGCGGCCTCCGTGCATCGCGGTCAGCACCGCAGCCATGTTGGGGTAACTTTCGTAGGAGGTCCAATGAAGCGCGGTCATGCGTGTTCACTCCTGGGTACAAATTGGGGAGGTCGCGCCCACCCTTTCCCCAGGCCGTCTGCGGCGGTTGTCTCTTTTTCCGGGGAAAGGGAAGGTCGAAAAGGGCTCACCCCGCCGAACCCCGCACCGGGAGCACGAAATCGTAGGGGAACTCGGCCAGCACCCGGGCCGGCCCCTGCGCGGGCAGGTGCACCACGTCTTCCACCCGGAAACCCATCCCCCGCTCGGGGTAGTACAGGCCTGGCTCCACGGTGACCACCGCGTCGGCCGGGAGGGGTTGTTTCATGCCAGAACGCAAACCGGGCATCTCGTGGATGTCCAGCCCCAGACCATGGCCCAGGGTGTGCACGAAACCCTCCTGGGTGCCGGGATGGGAGCGCAGGGTAGGATGCCCCCGCTCCTCGAAGTAAGCGCACACCTGCAAGTACGGCTCCTCGCCGGGTACACCGGCCCGCACCTGTTTCAAGGCCCGATGGTGAGCCTCCAGCACCTGCTCGTACAGGGTCAGGGCCTCGTCGGTGGCATACCCCAGGCTCCAGGTACGGGTGAAATCGAAGAAGTAACCGCCCCCCTCTTCCTGGGGAAACAGGTCGAACACGATGGGCCGACCGGCATACAGCGCCTCCTCTTCTCTCCCCATGCTGTGGGGAATGCCGGCATCCCGCCCCTGGGCGAAGATGATGCCCAAGGGGGTCACCGCGCCCCGTTCCAACAACCATCTGCGCACCAGGCGCTTCACCCGACCAATGGTCACCGGCTGGTCGCCGTCCATCAGAACGCCCTTTTCCAGGCGACGAGAGGCCAGCCAGTCCCACAATTTCCCCACCACTTCCACGGTCACCCGGCCCATACGGGCAATGCGCTCCACCTCGTCGGGGCGCTTCACCGAGCGGGCCGCCAGCAACACATTGTGCCCTTCCTGGCCCAGAATGGTCATCCCGGGCAAACGCTGCTGCAATTCCTGCAACAAGGTCCAGTGGGTGCCCAGTTCCACTTTGCCCACAAAGGCCACCCGACCCTGCTCCAAACCGTACTGCGCCAACACATACGCCAGGGTGCGCACCCAGGCTTGCGTCCGATTGCCTCCCGTTTCCCGCAAAAAGGCTTCCCATCGGGCCTCGGACCACGTCCGAACCGTGACCGGGCTTTGCGCGGCCTCCTCCCGCTCCATGGCCGAAACCCACACCTCCGGGGAACGGCCACGAAGTTTCACCAGCACCGCATGGGAAACCCGGCCGCGGGGGAGCAGGTACCGCATGTGAGGGTTGTCCTGGGTCCCCCCCAGCACCACCAGCGCGTCGACGCGGGCTTCCTGCATCAAATCGTCCACTTGGGGCATCGGGACCTCCCTGGGAAGCAGTGTGCGTTCGGAGTGGTCGGCGGACAGGGGTCAAAATTGTGGCCCGAGAGTGACTTCCATTTTACCCGGAAACCTTGGGGAAACCTCCCCACAGGGCGAAAAGGGCGTGCCGTCTCAATGGCTTACCGCGGGGCTGCCGCGCATTTCCATGGGCAGGGCAAAGAGGGCCACCGCGGCCCAGGCCGCCAGCATGGCCACCACCACCCAAGGGAAGACCAGAGCCTGCCGGTCTACCTGGGGAAAAGCCCGTTGGCTTCGGCGGTGCAACATCCACAACGTGAACCCAAAGCCCACCAGCACCAAAGCCACCTGCACGGGATACCACCACGTGGGAGGGACCAGGAAATGAGGCTGCCAGAGGGGGGTGCCCAAATCCAGCCCATGGGCGCGAGCGAAACCCTGTACCACGGGTACCAACACCCAGGCCGTGGTCCAGAAGTGGAAGCCATAATGTGCGGCCCAAATGCCGAAACTCAGGGGCACCAAGGCAGGGGCCAGCACGGCCACGGCGGTTCGGGCCCGGTACCCCGGCAGGTAACGCCGGTGCCACCACCCCAAAAAGGCCATGATCAATCCCGGCACCACCAGGTTCAAAGCGGCGAACACCAGGAACATGCGCACCCCTGCACTGGCCAGGCCCCAACGGGCCAGTACGTCCAGCAGGTCGTAGAAGGGCGGGGTCATGCCCAGGGCGTTGGAAAGGGACGCGGCCAGCATCAAAAAGGGGAGAAAGGCCACATCCAGGCGCCGGGGCCAGGTGGAGGGGTTCTCCAACTCGGCCAGGGGCGAACGCAAGGCCAACTGTACGTTGTCATAAGGGCAGGCCCGGGCGCAATCCAGGCACAGGGTGCAATCCAGGTTGCTTTTCACCTGGGGCACGAAGAGCAGCGTACCGCAGCCGGGCACCGCGTCCGAGCCGTTGAGGCACTCCTTGCCGGGGCAGGCACGGCACACCTGCGCGTCCCGGGCGCGAATCTGCACCGGTGCCACCGCGGCATAGACATAGTTGAAATGCCCCAACGGGCACACGTACTTGCAAAAGGGCGACTCCTGGAATAGGGCCTCCAGCAAAAAGGCCAGGGCGAAGTAGGCCAGGATGACCCACGCGGTGGCCCGGGGGGAAGCCCACAGGTCCAGCCATTCGTAGAGGAAGAAGATGAGGAACAGGAAGGCCACGGCCACCCACTTGGTGCGCAGCACCCGGGGCCATCGGGGTCCCCGGCGGGCCAGACCAGGAGCCACCGTACGCAACAGGCTGAAGGGGCAGACCATGCAAAACACATTGCCCATGAAAAGCAGCGCGAGCAGAATCAGCCCCCGGTAATGCACCCAGGCCAGCACCGTGGCCAGGTTGCGATGGGGCTCTGGCGGGCCGGTGAAGCCGTCGTACACCATGAGCAAGGCCACCAGCAGAAGCCCACCTTGCAAAACCGCCCGGCTCCAACGGCCTCGCAGCCATCGGCCAATCAGGGGGAAGCGCAAGACGTCCATGGGGAACCGTCCAAAGGGTCGTTTCACAACTGCGGCAAAATGGCTCGGGCCACCAAAAAATAAAGCAACAGGCCCGTACCGTCAATGAAGGTAGCCATGAAGGGGCCGGAGACCAACGTGGGGTCGATGCGCAACGCCACGGCCGTCAAGGGAACCACCACACCCACCAAAGTGGCCCATACGATGATGAGCATGACCGAAATGGCCACCACCAACCCCACATGATAATCCACTCCCCACAACTCGGCTCGTAAAAAGGCCACCAGACCGATGGCCAGACCCAGAATCATCCCGGCCTTCAGTTCTTTCCAAATCACGCGCAACACATCGCGCGGGCCGACTTCGCGCAGCGTCAGCGCTCGAATCATGGTCGCCACCACCTGGCTCCCGGCATTGCCACCGGTGCCGATGAGCAGAGGAATGAAATAGGACAGCGCAATGACCTTGGTCAGTTCTTCGTCGAAATGGCGCAACACCGTTCCGGTGAAGGTTTCGGCAACGAACAGAAAAAGCAACCAGAAAAACCGGGAGCGAACCACTTCCAGCAGCCGCTGCTTCCAGTAGGGCCTTTCCAGCAAAGGACCGCTTTCCACACCACCCAGGTGCAAAATGTCCTCCGTAGCCTCTTCGGAAAGCACATCCAGCACGTCCTCGTAACTGATGACACCCACCAAACGGTTCTCGTCGTCCACCACGGGCAGGGCCGCAAGTTCGTACTTTTGCATGATGTGGGCCACTTCTTCCTGGTCCGTGAGCACGTGCACGGAAATCACGTTGGGGTCCATGACTTCCCGAATCAAGACATGGGGCATGGCGGTGATGAGATGACGTACGTCCACCACACCCACCAGGTGGTTTTTCTCGTCCACCACGAACAGGTAGTAGGGAATTTCGATTTCCTCCGCGGCAAAGGCCCGTAACGCGGCCAGGGTTTCCCCCACCGTGGCCTCCTGGTGCAGGGCCACGTACTCGGTGCTCATCAAGCCGCCCGCGGTGTCGTCGGGATATTGAAGCAGGGGGGCCACGTCCTCGGCTTCTTCCATTTCCTTGAGCAAGGCCTGCTTCAGGTCCTCCGGTAGGTCGCCCAGCAGGTCGGCCGCGTCTTCGGGGTCCATTTCGTCCAGAATGTCGGCCAGATGCTCGGGGGCCAGGTCGTCGGCCACCTCCGCGGCTTCCATTTCATGGAGTTCTTCCAGCAACTCGGCGGCTTCCTCCACGTCCATGGAGCGCAACAACAAAACCTGATGCCGCGAAGGGAGATGCCGAAAGATTTCGGCCTGGTCTGCGGGGTGAAACCGGCGCAAAAGGCGCAGCGCCTCTTCCAGGCGACCGGCCTCCAGGGCCTCCAACACTTGCTGCGTCTCGTGGACGACGCGTTCCTGGGTCAGGGTCATGTGGAATCTCCTCCGGGGCAACCCATGCGTTGGGTACCGGCCAAAAAGGCGTTAACGAAATTCTTGCACAGCGCAAACAAAAGGTTAACCCAAGGCCCTTATGTGTATAAACGGACGCCGCACCAAGCGGCACGTTCCACCACGGTGGAACGAAATCCACCCCAGAAAGCGGGAGGTGAGCCATGCGCAGGAAGGAGCGTCTCCTCACCACCCGCGGGGGGTGGAAACCCATAGCCACCGTGGCCGAACGATGAAACCCGCGGGGTTTCCATTCCCCGCGGGTTTCCTTAAATTTTCCGTCCGTCGAAACCGCACCCCTCCCACCGGTGGTTCGCACCACAGCGCTGGGGAACCAAACCCCGCTCCAGGTCAAGGCGCCGCGCCCCCGGCAGCCGGAGCGGCCTCCGGTTGCGCGCCTGCCATCCAAAGGCCCAGGGTGGCCCGGTCGGCTTCGGCCGCGTCCACCGTGGTCACGATGCGGCCCTGGTACATCACCGCAATGCGGTCGGAAAGGCTCAGAATCTCGTCCAGTTCGGCGGAAATCAACAGCACCCCCACGCCCTGGTCCCGCAATTCCACGATGCGCCGGTGGATGTATTCGATGGATCCCACGTCCAGGCCGCGAGTGGGCTGGTTGGCGATGAGCACCTTCACCGGACGGCTGAACTCCCGGGCCACGATGACTTTCTGCTGGTTCCCACCGGAAAGGGTGGCCACCGGCACCATGGGTCCGGGCGTGCGCACATCGTATTCCTGGATGAGTTTTTCCGCGTAGGTCACCACCTCTTTGAAATTGCGACGCAAACCCCGGGCAAAAGGCGGCCGGTAATACGTGCAAAGCACCATGTTGTCGGCCACGGAGAAAGGAAGGACCAAACCATGCCGTTGTCGGTCCTCGGGGATGTGCGCCAGCCCTTGCTCGATGAGAGGCCGGGCATACCCAAAGGGCACCTCGTGACCGCCGATGCGCAACACGCCGCGCGTGGGCTTGCGCAAGCCGGTCAGAGCCTCGGCCAGTTCGGTCTGGCCGTTGCCCTGCACACCGGCCACGCCCAAAATTTCCCCGGCCCGCACCTGCAAGGTAACGCCGTTCACCACGGGCACCCCCTGGCTCTCCACCACCAGGTCTTCCACTTCCAGCACCACGGGACCGGGTCGTGCCGGGGATTTCTCCACCTGCAACACCACTTCTCGTCCCACCATCATGCTGGCCAGTTCGGCCTCGTTGGTGGCATCCGGGGTGGTCTCGCCCACCACACGGCCCCGCCGCATGACCAGGATGCGGTCGGCCACGGCCAGCACTTCCCGCAATTTGTGGGTGATGAAGACGATGGAAACCCCCCGCCGGGTCAACTGACGCATGATGCGAAAGAGGTCTTCCACCTCCTGAGGCGTGAGCACGGCCGTTGGTTCATCCAAAATGAGGATGCGGGCACCCCGGTAAAGGGCTTTGAGGATTTCCACCCGCTGCTGGACGCCCACAGGCAGGTCTTCCACGTAGGCGTCCGGGTCCACCTGCAAACCGTACTCTTCGGAGAGACGCAACACCTCTTGCCGGGCCCTTCCCTTGTCCAGCACCAGGCCGGCCCGGGTGATCTCCGCACCCAAAATGATGTTCTCCATGACCGTGAACACGGGCACCAACATGAAGTGCTGATGCACCATGCCGATGCCCAGACGAATGGCATCATGGGGGCTGCGAATGTGCACCTTGCGACCGTCAACGTAAATTTCCCCTTCGTCGGGGTGATACAGGCCATAGATGATGTTCATCAACGTGGTCTTGCCCGCGCCGTTCTCACCCAACAAGGCGAGGATTTCCCCCTGGTACAGACGCAAGTCCACGTGGTCGTTGGCCACCACGCCGGGAAAACGCTTGGTAATGCCTCGGGCTTCCAACACCACCTGCGCCATAACGTACCCTCCTGCCAAAATCCGCCGTCTGGCTTCGGCTCTTTTCGCCCATCGGGGCTGGACGACTTGAGGCAAGTATATCACGTCGTGGGGAAAGCAAGGCCAAATCGGCGCCGCGCCCGAGTACCCATCCAAGCCGGGTTGCAAAGGCCAAGTGATGGTACAATGGGCCGGGCCTAAAGAGCACCCTCATTACCCTCGAGCAAACGGAGGACCAACCATGACTCGAAAGAAAGTACGCGTGGCCATCATCGGCGTCGGGAACTGCGCCTCGGCCCTGGTGCAGGGCGTGTATTACTACCAAAACGCCAAAGACGACGACTTCGTGCCCGGCCTCATGCACGTCAACCTGGGTGGCTACCACATTCGCGACATCGAATTCACCCTGGGCATCGACGTGGTGGATACCAAAGTGGGCAAGGACCTTTCCGAAGCCATCTTTGCCTACCCCAACAACACCATCAAATTCGCCGACGTGCCCTACATGAACGTACCCGTGGTACGGGGCATGACCCACGACGGACTGGGCAAATACCTGGCGGGCAAGGTCAAAAAGGCCCCCGGCCCTACCGCGGACATCGTAACCCTGCTCAAGGAAACCAAAACCGACGTGGTGGTAAATTTCCTGCCCGTGGGATCGGAAATGGCTACCAAGTGGTACGTGGAACAGGTGCTGGATGCGGGCTGCGCCTTCGTCAACGCCATCCCTGTGTTCATCGCCTCGTCGGAGTACTGGTCCGAACGCTTCCGCAAGCGGGGCCTGCCCGTCATCGGCGACGACATCAAGTCGCAGGTGGGGGCCACCATTTTGCACCGAGCGCTGGCCCAACTCTTCGTAGACCGCGGGGTGAAACTGGAACGCACCTACCAGTTGAACTTCGGCGGGAACACCGACTTTTTGAACATGCTGGAACGGGAACGCCTGGAGTCCAAGAAGATTTCCAAAACCCAGGCCGTCACGTCCATTCTCCCTTATGAACTGGACGAGGAGAACGTTCACGTCGGCCCCAGCGATTACGTCCCCTGGCTCACGGACCGCAAATGGGCGTACATCCGGCTGGAAGGCACCGCGTTTGGCGACGTTCCCCTGAACATCGAGGTGAAACTGGAAGTATGGGATTCCCCCAACTCCGCGGGCGTGGTCATCGATGCGGTACGGCTGGCCAAACTGGCCCTGGATAGGGGCATCGCCGGACCGCTTCTGGGCCCCTCGGCCTACTTGATGAAAAGCCCGCCCAAACAATTCCCCGACCACGTAGCCCGGGACATGGTGGAAAAATTCATCCGGGGCGAAAGCGACAACGAAGTGTGAAGCCCTTGCAAGATGAAGAAAATCCTTGATTGTCAAACGCCCTGGGATGGCTATACTTAAGGACGGGACAAGGGAGAACCGGCCGGGTCGGTCGGGTGGTCGCCCCTTCGGTGCTGCCGGAGGGGAGGAAAGTCCGCACTCCACAGGGCACGGCGCCGGGGAAACCCGGGCGGGGGCAACCCCGCGCAAGGGCCACAGAAACAGACCGCCAGCGGCCCGCCCGCTTGTGGGTCGTAAGGGCCCACGGCATCACGGCGAGCAAAGCAGAGCGGGCGGGTGCGGGCAAGGGTGAAAAGGTGGGGTAAGAGCCCACCGGCTCGCCGGGTAACCGGCGGGCGTCCAGGCAACCGCCGCCGGGAGCAAGGCCAAGCAGGGGCGAAGGCGGGCACGCTCCCGCCGGGGTGTGGCCCGCACCCCTGGAGCCCCGGGTAGGCCGCTTAGATAGATGACCACCGCGCCTTCGAGGGTGCCCCCTCTCGGAGGCGTACAGAATGCGGCTTACAGACCGGCCCGGTAGGGGCGTATGGCGAGCCTCCTGGTAAGAAGGGAAGGGTAGGTGTATACCCTTCCCTTTTTTCATTCCCAACATTCGGGCGTGCGCCAGGGGGCCACCTGCCAGGCCGTCAGCGGCATACCCAAATAGGGGGAAGGATCCAGGGTGTTCCAGGGGAAAGACTCGTTGGCCGGCAGGCCACCCGCGTCTTTCACGATGGAAAAATGGAGATGCACCCCCACCGGACGCCCCGGACGGCCTGAATAGTTGCCCTGATACCCCAAAAGCGTTCCGGCAGCCACGTATACCCCCCGTGTACCCGGCGGAAAGGCCTCCACGATGCGGGAACGCCCTTGAGGGTCGGCCATGTGGGTATAGTAGGTCCAGATGAAACGCTCCGGATGCAGGGGGTCGCGATGGCGGATGGCGACCGTGGCCCGCCAATGGGCCAGACGGTATAAACGGCCTTCGTAGGCGGCATACACCGGGGTTTTCCCCACCGCCTGGCCGGAGAAAATGTCTACCCCGGTGTGCCAGTGGAAAAGGCCCCAGGAATCCCCCCGCAAAAAGCCGGGGTACCCCGTCGAAGGCCAGCGAAAGGGTGCGCCCGGGCATTGGGCATGGGCCGGCCGTATCCAATGCGGATGGCCGTCGGGGTCTGCCAGAAAAGCCCGAAGCCGCCATCCCCGAAGGCCGGTGAGGGACCAGGTGCCGCCCCGATACGCCATCAAGGCAAAGACCAGGGCGCCTCCCCAAAACCAGAGCCTTTTGGGCCAGGGTCGTTTCATTCAAGAAGCCTCAACGGCGACACACCGCCCAGGAGCACCTTTGGCTCACAGAAAGATTTGGTAAAAGACCAGTGCCGAGTATGCAATCCCCGCCGCGGCGAAAATCCCGGCCACGATAGCCCGGCCCCAAGCGCCTTCTCGATACCACACCCAGGCCATGGTGCCAATGCTGAACATGCACCCGCCATAGGTCAGGATAATCCACACCGGCGTGTGGGAGAGCATGGGGCCATGGGGCGGGTAATACCAGGCCCGGGCCGGCGCGGCAAATTCCTCGTACCAGGGGGGAATGCTCATGCCCAACAGGGTCACCAGGGCCAGGGCCCGACGCGGCCCCCATACCTCGGCCAGGCGCAGGGCAATGTAACCAAACTGCACCGCGGTAAACCACCACCCGAAGGGCATGTACGAAGGCGATGCCATGATGCGGAAACCGAAGTAATCCGTATACACCAGGGACCTCAACACTTCCACGTGCAACCAATCGGACCAGAGTTCCCCAAAACCCACCACCGCGCCAAAAAGCATGAGCCACATCAACCGAGGGCTGCGCCACCAGAAGGTCACCGCCACGAACGCGGTCATGAGCACGAAGGTGGAAATCCCGAACACCGCGGGATTGCGCAACAACGCGCCGATGGTCACACCGCTCAGGGACCCCACCAGGGTGAGGGCAATGAACTTATCCTCGCGATTCCATTTGGCGAACATGGGAACCTCCTATGGGGGGATGCAGGCATGGGTCTGAAAAGCCCAAAAGCCACGAAAGCCACCCAACGGAAAGCCACAGCACCCAAGCGGCCCATCCCGGAAAAAGCAACTTTCCAGGTCTACCCGCTTACGGTGCGGGGGTCGCATAAGGCGTGGGCGTCGACCGCGGGGTCGGCCTGGCCTGCAAAATGCGACAGATGTTCCGGCTTTCCTGAATGATGGCCCGCAGAACCGGGTCGCCGCCGTAGCGAGTTTCCACCAAGCGCAACACAGGTTCCGACTGGTCACAATGCCCCAAAGCGGCCAACACCGAACCATACTGGACATAATAATAGGCCACGGTGAGGTTCGTCAAGGGCAAAGGTTTCACCTCCACTCCCTGGACCTCCTCGGGGTCCAGGCCGAACTTGAAGGCGATGGTGTCCAGGATATCCTCGGTTTCCGCGGGCGAGCACCCTTCCACCACGCATTTGAACAGGGGAAGGGACCCCTCGTAGTTTCGGGCTTTGACGTAAATCACGGCCAGTTGAGCATAGGTTTGCACATCGGTGGGGTCCAGGAGCAGGGCCTTTTCGCCGTTGCGGGCGGCCACGAAGAATTCGCCCTGCTGGGTGTAGGTTTTGGCAATGGCCAGATAGGGTACCGGGTCCCGAATGCCCAAGCGCTCGTTGATTTGCACCGCCTGGTCGAAGTAAGCCAGGGCCAGTTCGTAGAACCGGTCGCGAGCCAGTTTGGATTGAGCCGTACCGCCCAAATGGCGGTAGTTGTAGCCTACATGCAAATACAAAAAGGTCAGGTTGGGGGCGATGCGAATGGCTTCCAGATACTGTTCGATGGCTTCCTGGTAGCGACCCAGGGATTCCAGCACGTAGGCGTACACCCGATGGGTATCCATTTCGTTGGGCGCCCGCTGCACGGCCCGGGCCGCGTGCTCCTCGGCCTGGAGCCAGCGCTGCAAATCCAGCAGGACCTCGGCGTAATAGGCCAAGGCCAGGCCGTGGTCCGGGGCCAACAGCAGCGCTCGGGAGGCCGAGGTTTCCGCTTCCCGTAAATATTCGGCTCGCTCTTCCCGGGTGGTCAAAGGGGTGGTGGCCAGCCAATCCAGGGCGAAGGCTCGCACCGCATAGGCCATGGCCGAGTCGTCGGCCAATTCCACCGCATGGGTTGCGGCCTCTACGGCTTCTTGCAGACGGGCATGGCGCTCGGCGTCCGTGGTGAGCAAGGCGGATGAATACACCTGCACTCGCGCCAGTTCCGTCCACAACGTTGCGTCGTTGGGCGCGACCTTCACCGCCTCCCGGTAGGCCTGAATGGCGGCTTCCAGGTTGCCCGCCTCAAAATGGGCCTGGGCCTCCATGGCCCACGAAACCGGACTGCGGGTGGGCGTCGGCGTGGGCGGAAAGATGTCGTCATACGTGATATCCCCCCGCCATACCTGGTGTAGTATCCACCATGCCAGCAAGTTCAAGAAAAGCAGCGCGCCCACCCAACGCCAGCGTACCGCGCCGCGGCGAAAGGTCCAATGTGCATCGGGCAGTTCCACCGCATCCTCCTCCTCGTACGTACACGCAAAACGTCAGTTTTTGAGTATACCCAAGGCCCAAGGGATGCGCGCGTGCATCGGGCAAAGAAGGCGTCAGGCGCCTTTCACGATTTCTCGAAACATCGCTTCGGTGAACCTGGCAAAATTGCGGTATACTTGAAGGACCACGGGAAGGCCCCATGAGTGCACGTGTGTCCACCGAATCCGTCTACGACCTGCTCCAACTGCCGGAAGATGAGGTGCGGCGGCGCTTCCGAGTGTTGAAAGCCCGTCTTCCGTATCTGTACCGCACCGTGCTCCCTTACCGCCACGCGCCCCGCACCGTGGTCGTAGTGCCCAGCCTGACGCTGGATCAGGAAGTGCTGGCCAAAATCAAGGGCATCCACTTCTACGAAGAGCGGATGCTTTACCACCTCATGCTTCTGCAACTCCCCCGCACCCAGGTCATTTACGTCACCAGCCAGCAAATTCATCCCGCCATCGTGGACTACTTCCTGGGCCTGCTTCCCGGTGTGCCCGTTTCCCACGCCAAAAAACGCCTGACCCTGCTCCACTGCCAGGACGCTTCCCCCCGTTCCCTTACGGAGAAAATCCTGGACCGTCCCCGGCTCATCCAGCGCATTCGGGATGCCATCCAACATCCCGAAGCCGCGTATCTGGAAGTGTTCAACGCCACCCCTTACGAACGCCGACTGGCCGTGGCCCTGGGCATCCCCCTCTATGCCTGCGACCCCGACCTCATCCACCTGGGGAACAAGAGTTGGAATCGGAAAATCTTCAAACAGGCCGGCGTGCTCCATCCCGATGGTTTCGAAGACTTGCGGGACGAAAAGGACCTGGTGGAAGCCATCGTGGCGCTGAAAGAACGGCATCCCGATTTGCGCCGGGTGGTGGTGAAACTCAACGAAGGCTTCTCCGGGGAAGGCAACGCGCTCTTCGACCTGAGCGGAGCGCCCGAAAGCGGCCTGAAAACCTGGGTGCAACGGGAACTCCCCCGCCGATTGCGCTTCGAAAACCCGGTGGAAACTTACGAACGTTTCATGCGCAAATTCGCGGAAATGCAGGGCATCGTCGAGGTTTTCATCGAAGGCCAGGACAAACGCTCCCCCTCGGTTCAGGGCATCATCGACCCCCTGGGCCAGGGCACCATCGTTTCCACCCACGAACAAATCCTGGGCGGGCCCACCAAACAGGTCTATCTGGGCGCGATGTTTCCCGCCTACAAACCCTATCGCGACCAATTGCACGACATCGGCCGGCGGGTAGGTTGGGTCCTCAGCCGCGAAGGGGCCATCGGCCGGTTTGCCGTGGACTTCGTCGCGGTGCGCAACGACCAGGGCAAGTGGGACCTGTACGCGCTGGAAATCAACCTGCGCAAGGGGGGCACCACCCATCCCTACGCCACCCTGCGCTTCCTCACAGGCGGCGGATACAACATCAACGATGGCCTGTACTACACCGGCACCAATCAGGTGCGTTACTATTACGCCACCGACAACTTATACAGCGATGCCTACATCGGCCTCACCCCCGACGATTTGATGGACATTTCCCTGTGCGAAGGCCTGCACTTCGACGCCTCCACCCAGGAGGGCATCGTCTTCCACCTCATCGGCGCACTGTCGGAATTCGGCAAACTGGGCGCCGTGTGCATCGGCGGCAGCCGCGAAAAAGCGGAGCAGTACTACCGCCGCGCGCTGCAGGCCCTGGCCCGGGCCGCCAAGGGCCAGACCAAGTGCGAACAACAGCCCCGCACCCAGGAGGAGGCTACCGCGCCCACCCACTTCCAGCCCCTCTGGACCAAAGACCAGCCTCTCTAAGTTGCATTCTTCCTTTTGAGGAGGTGCGAAGCACCTCCTCCAGCACCCTCGAAAAAGTCGTGCCCACCCCAAGACCTCGCCCTTGCACACGCCCATCTCCAGGTATAATGAGATTCGAAACTACAACGGGAGCATCTTGCCATGGAACCCTTTGCCTTGAATACCTTCACCGAAATTTTCTTTTGGATCGTGGACTTGTTCTTGCATCTGGACAGGCATCTGGGCACGGCCATCGATTTCCTGGGGCCGTGGATTTATCTGCTTCTGTTCGCCATCGTATTCATGGAAACGGGCCTGGTCATCACCCCCTTCCTCCCCGGCGACTCGCTCCTCTTTGCCGTGGGCACTTTTGCCGCATTGGGTTTGATGGACGTGCGCCTGGCCTTCGTCCTTTTGGTGACCGCGGCCATCCTGGGGGATGCCGTGAATTATCACATCGGCCATCGTGTGGGCCTTCGGGCCTTCCATGCCGATAGCCGTTTCTTCAAAAAAGAATACCTGGACAAAACCCACGCTTTTTACGAGAAACACGGAGGCAAAGCCGTCATCCTGGGGCGCTTCGTGCCCATCGTGCGGACCTTCGTGCCCTTCGTGGCCGGCATCGGCGCCATGAGCTATCGCAAATTTGCCCTGTACAACGTAGTAGGTGCTTTTCTCTGGGTAGGCATCTTCCTCTTCCTGGGCTATTTCTTCGGTAACATTCCGGTCATCAAAGAAAACTTCCACTACGCGGTGGTGGGCATCATTGTGGTTTCGGTGTTGCCCATTCTGTACGAAACCTGGAAACACCGCCGTGAGAAAAAATCGGCCGCTCCATCAGCCTGACCTACAGGGAACGAACCAGGAAACCGCGCTCACTCGACCCCTGCTCGCTGAAGCCTCGTTGAGATTCGCTTTCCAAAAGGAGCATCGTCATGTGGTCCGCCTATTACACCCCAGCCAGCCTGGACGAAGCCCTGGAACTCAAGGCCCGCTTCGGCGCTCAGGCCGCGTTCATTGCCGGCGGCACCGACGTGGTGGTGGAACTGACCCAGGGCCGCCGCGCTCGGGACCAGGTACTCATCGACATCACCCGCATCCCCGGGCTGAAGGACATCACCCTGGACGAAGAGGGGCGCATCCACCTGGGGCCGCTGGTCACCCACAACCATGTGGTGGCCTCCCGCCTGCTTCGGGAACGCGCCTTCCCCCTGGTGCGGGCCGCGTGGGAAGTGGGTTCGCCCCAAATTCGCAATCGGGGTACCGTGGCCGGGAACCTGATTACCGCTTCCCCGGCCAACGACACCATTCCGCCCCTCATGGCCCTGGATGCGCAGGTCACCCTGCGCTCGGTGCGGGGGAGCCGGACCGTGGCTCTGCGGGATTTCTACACCGGAGTGCGTCGCACCGTCATGGAACCCGACGAGATGCTGGTGGACATTGCCTTCCCCGCCATGACGGAGAACCAACGGGGCAACTTCTTGAAACTGGGCCTGCGCCGCGGGCAGGCCATCTCGGTGGTCAACGTGGCCGTGGTGGTCGCCCTGGAGGGAGGCATGGTGCAGCGCGCGGCCATCACCCTGGGCGCGGTGGCACCCACCATCGTCCACGCCGAGGCCGCGGAAGCCTACTTGCAGGGCCGGGCCTTCACCGAAGAAACCATCGCGGAAGCGGCCCGCCTGGCCCGAGAAGCCGCCCGTCCCATCGACGACATCCGCGGCACCGCAACCTACCGGGAAGCCATGGTGGAAACCCTCACCCGCCGGGCCTTGCAGGAAATCCTGGAAGGTCGGGAGACCCAGGCGGTGCCGGAACAGCCGCCTTTGCTTTGGGGCGAGGCCGAACCCTATGCCCAACCCCTGGTGGCCACGGTGAGCCATCCGCCTCAACCCATCGTGGCCCGGGTGAACGGCCGACGCTACGTCTTCCGCAGCGGCCACCACAAGACGCTCCTCCATCTCCTTCGGGACGAAGCCGGCCTCATCGGCCCAAAAGAGGGATGCGCGGAAGGGGAATGCGGCGCGTGCACCGTGCTTTTCAACGGTGTAGCCGTGAACAGTTGCCTGATTCCCGCGCCCGCGGCCCACGGCGCGAACATCGTGACCGTGGAAGGCCTGAAACAAGACGAGCAATTGCACCCTGTACAAGAGGCTTTCGTGCGCACCGCCGCGGTGCAGTGCGGCTATTGCACGCCGGGTTTCATCGTGGCTGCAGCCCGGCTGCTGGACGAAATCCCCCATCCCGACCCCGATACCGTGGGATATGCCCTCACCGGAAATCTTTGTCGCTGCACGGGTTATTACAGCATTGTGGAGGCCGTCACCACCGCGTTGACGGGAGAACACCCTCATGGGCATGTATCGCATCGGTGAACCCGACCCGGAGGTCCCCTCGCTAACGGAACGGCTCCGGGAACATCCCATCTGGTACGGGCTGGGCTGTCTGCTGGCCCTCTTGATTCCCATACTTTCGTATCTGCTCACCCTGTGGATTCTCAACCTCAACGCGGAACACCGCTGGTTCGCCATTCCACCGGAACTTCTCCTTCGGGAACCGTTGCCCCTTATTGGCAGGGTGCCGCCCTATACCCTGCTGCATCTGGTCATGACCCTGGTCATCGCCCTTTTGTTGTTCGGTTTCCTGAGCCTGGTGTACGCTGTGCTCTACCGGCTTTTCGGCGGCTCGCCTTACCTTCCTTTCGATGCCATGGACTGAACCCGGGACGCGCGTTTCCTTCTGGTCCCCATGACAGGCTCTGAAAAGGGGGCCGCCGACCTTTTTCCTCCATTTCCCCTCCTGGAGACGCACCCCATGCACCTCGGGCGCTGGTTGTTGAAAAACCTTTTGGCCGGAATGGGCATTGGCCTGCTCTTCATCCTCGTGCATCCTCGGGAAATGCCCCAAGAAACCCTCTACGAACAACAAGCCGGGGAAGCAACGCCGTTGATGCCGCCCACGCCTACCCTGCCGCCGCGAAGGGTGGGCATCGTGGCCGGACACGCCGGTGGAAACGACCCCGGCGCCGTGTGCCCCGACGGCGTGACCGAAGTGCAGGTGAACCAGGCCGTTGCCCGCCACGTAAAAACCCTGCTGGAGGGCAAAGGCTTCACCGTGGACGTGCTGGAGGAATTCGACCCCCGCCTCAACGGGTATCGCGCCCTGGCCCTGGTCTCCATTCACGCGGATTCCTGTACCCTTTCACCAGACCTATCGGGCTTCAAACTGGCCGTTTCCTCGGCTCTGGCCCGGAGCGGGGAGGCCCGGCGTCTCTTGCGGGCCACACGGCTGAAACAATGCTTGGCCGATTGGTACCAGGCCGAAACGGGGTTGTTCTTTCACGAGGATACGGTCACGCCGGACATGACCGAGTACCACGCCTTCGAGGAAATCCACCCCGAGACCCCGGCGGTCATCATCGAAGTGGGTTTCTTGCGGGGGGATTACGACCTGCTGGTGCATCATCCCGAAATCCCGGCCCGGGGCATCGCCCAGGGCGTGCTTTGCTTCGCCCGCACCCAGGGATGGAACGTGCTCCCTCTACCCAAACCCACGACCACGCCGGCCCCCAACAGGCCGTAAGCCCTCGCGGAAAAGGCGACGCCCCACCGACCCGAGGATACCACCCGCCAACAGGCCCAGATGGTCCTGGCACGCGCCTTTCGGGCCTGGCGTCAAGGCCGCTACCCCGCGGCCCGGGCCTGGGCGCGGCGGGCCGCGGCGCTGGCCCCCACCCTGGTCGCCCCCTGATTCCTGCTGGGCCCGCTCACCCGGAAATCCGCCCCTCGGATGGCCTACCCGAGCCAGGTTCTGAAGAAGGACCCTCAACCCCAACTCGCGCGTCAGGCCCTGCGCGCCGTGTTGCGCCAGCCTCGCGTACGCCAGGTAGTGACACACCAAAAGCCTTCGAGATTCCAGGCGTAAGAGGGTGCTTGAGAAGGTGCGAAGCACTTCTCAAAAAGAGGGAATCCAAAAAATACGTTTCCTAGCCGAAACTGGCACGTTTGTCTGGTGGCTGCTTCTTGCTGTAATGTAAAAGTTATTGAAAAACCTTCAGGTTTTCAAACACCCTCTAAGAAAGTGGGGATGCCTCAGCGAAGACGGTTGAATGGTCCCGTTCTTCATTCATCGCGAAGGGTCGCCTCTTTTTCGGCCACGGCTTGCAGCACCGCCATCACCCGGCGCACCCAATGGCCCTCCGGGTCCTTGGGGAAGCGGTAGGTGTGGCGTCCCGTGACCACGGGACGGGGCATGGGGGGCAGGGGTACGGACCGGTTTTCGGGGAAGCGAATCACCACCTCGCGCGAAGTCGCGCCCACGGAAAGCGCGCCTGCCGCATGGGCCAGCACTTTGATGCGCACCAAATTCAACAGATTACGCACCACTTCGGGCAGAGGGCCGAAACGGTCCTCCATTTCCCGGGCCAGGGCGTCCACCTCTGCCAAGGAGTTGGTCGCGGCCAAGCGACGATACAGGGCCAGACGGAGGGCCTCGTCGGGAACGTAGGATGGGGGCAGGGTGGCTGGCAGGGGCAGGTCCAGGCGCACCGGCGGTCGGGTCCAGCGCTGGGTCCAGGAAGCCGCCTGAACCGGCTCCAGCCCATAGGACCGGCGGAGTTGTTGCACCGCTTCGGTGAGGAGTTGCATGTACAGGTGATACCCCACCGCGGCCATGTGGCCGTGCTGCCGGGTGCCCAACAGGTCCCCGGCCCCGCGAATTTCCAGATCGTGCAGGGCCAGGGTAAAACCGGAACCCAACTCCGTGTGCTCGGCCAACAATTGAAGACGCTCCCGGGCCTCTTCCGAGGGGGTGTACACTGGGGACCAGAAGAAATACGCATACCCCCGTCGGTGGCCGCGGCCCACCCGACCCCGCAACTGGTACAGTTGGGCCAGGCCGAAATGCTCGGCCTGCTCCACGATGAGGGTGTTCACCCGGTGCAGGTCCAGGCCCGATTCGATGATGGTGGTACACACCAAAACGTCGAATTCCCCCGCGACGAAACGCTCCATGATGCGGGCCAGTTCCCCCTCAGGCATCTGGCCGTGGGCCACTGCCACCCGGGCTTCGGGAACCAGTCGTTTCACCTTGTGGGCCACGGTTTCGATGGTGGCCACCCGATTGTGCACATAGAAAACCTGCCCACCGCGTCCCAACTCCCGCCGGATGGCCTTCTGAACCACTTCCGGCTCGTACGGCCCCACATGGGTCACCACCGGCTTGCGGAAACGGGGCGGCGTGCGGATGATGGAAACGTCCCGCACACCCGTCAGGGCCATGTACAGGGTGCGGGGGATGGGCGTGGCGCTCAGGCTGAGCACATCCACCTGGGTGCGCAGGCGCTTGAAATGCTCCTTCTGCATCACGCCAAAGCGATGCTCCTCGTCGATGATGACCAGGCCCAGGTCCTTGAATTGCACATCAGGGGAAAGCAAGCGATGGGTCCCGATGACGATATCCACCGTTCCCTCGGCCAGGCCCCGCAGCACCCGGGCCTGCTCCTGGGGCGTGAGAAACCGGGAAAGCATGGCCACTTCCACGGGAAAGGAAGCCATTCGCTCCCGAAAGGTGCGGTAGTGCTGCTGCGCCAGCACCGTGGTGGGTACCAGCATGGCCACCTGTTTGCCGTCCATCACCGCCTTGAAGGCTGCGCGCAGGGCCACCTCGGTCTTGCCGAAACCCGCGTCGCCGCAAATGAGCCGGTCCATGGGCCGGGGTTTTTCCATGTCCGCTTTCACTGCCTCCAAAGCCCGGCGCTGGTCCTCGGTGAGTTCAAAGGGGAAACGGGCTTCCAGTTCCCGCTGCCACTCGGTATCGGGGGAAAAGGCGTGGCCCTGCACCGTCTGGCGCTTCGCGTACAGTTCCAGCAAATCCCGGGCGGCTTCCAGCGCGGCCCGTCGGGCTTTGGCCTTGGCCACCTGCCATTGCCCCGTGCCCAGCCGGGTGAGGGTGGGTTCGAACCCTTCCGGCCCCACGTAACGGGTCAGACGGTCGGCCTGATCCACGGGCACGAAGAGTTGGTCCCCCTCCGCGTACTCCACCAGCAAGTATTCCTGGGGAACCCCTTCCAAAGAACGCCGCACCAACCCCCGGAAACGACCGATGCCGTGGTCCACGTGCACCACATAATCGCCGATGCGCAAATCCGCGTAGCCGTGTTCCGGGGTGCGGGCCGGGGGCCGATACGCCCGCGCCGGGCGGGGCGGCGCCCAACCGAAGACCTCCGCGTCGGTGATGAGCACATGGCGCGGCCGGGGTTCGGCCTCCCCCGAAACCGAAACGGGGCGTTCCAGCAGTCCGAAACCCTCTCCTACGGCCACGTCCCCGAAATGTACCGGACCCTGACCGCCGTGCTCCCGCCAGTAGGACCTGAGCCGCGACTTCTGACGGGAAGCCACCCACACCTGGGCGCCCGTGCGCACCAGACCCTGCACGTAGTGGAACCAGCGTTTCAACTGGCCGCCAAAGCGGGGAAGCGTCGTGAAATGCCCGGCCAGCCCGTAAGGCACCGGGCCCTGACGAATCGGCCCCAGGGCCAGTACCCGACCGGAAAGCCGCTCCCGAACCTCCTCCCAGGCCCAGTCCAGCAGGGCCTCCTCCTCGTCCGGCTCCTGGGCTTCCAGCACCTCCCAGCGCCGGCGGAACGCGTCCGCGTCTTCCACCAAAACCAGGGTTTGGGGCGGAAGCATCTCCAGCACGGAGCCGGAAGGCCGGGCGCCCTGCCAGCGCAAGGGCGGCAGCCAGACCCGCTCCAGGTCATGGGCCAGGGTGCGCTGGGTTTCGGGGTCGAAGGGGCGCAGGCGCTCCACCTCGTCCCCGAAGAAATCCACCCGCACGGGATGCGGCAGAGTGGGGGGCCACACGTCCAGCAGGCCGCCCCGCCGCGCGAACTGGCCCACGGCTACCACCGTGGTCACTGGCTCGTAGCCCACGGCTTCCAGATGACGGGCCAGCCCCACCAGGGAAACCTCCCAACCGGACCGCAGGACCTTCATCCCCCGCAAAAAAGCGTGCCGGGGCCAGGTGGGCCTCCACAGCCCCGCGGCCGAAGCCACCACCAGGGGCGGAGGGCCGTTCCGCTCCAGAACCCGGGCCGCGAGGCGGACCAACGTGCGCGCGCGAGCCGCTTCGGCTTCAGCATCCACACCCCCTACCCACACGGGAAAGGGTTCCACCTGGCCGGCCCAACGGGCCAGTTCCTGGGACCAAAACCAGGCCCGGTCTTCGTCGGCCACCAGAACCAGGACGGGACGCGCCAGGCCGCGGTAGAGGGCCAGCGCCACAGGAACACGCGCGGCCCGGGGCAGGGCCAGATTGGGCGCCCATACCGCCGGGTCCTCCACCACGGGTACGGGGCGGCCCTGCACCAGGGCTTCGACCACATCTTGAAAGGCCGGAAGGCTTTGAATGTGGCGGATAAGCAACGTCAGGTCGGACATGATGCCCTGCCCCAAAGGGCTAAGGGAACGTCGTAATTTTCCAAACCCCGAATGGCTGCGGGCCGAACAATGACTACACGCAAGACGCCCTTATAATACCAGAAACATTGGAGGAAAGGCCCCCAAATTTCCGGTGCCCTACCAAAATTCCAAAATGCCACCCCATCCGCCCTTCCGCTGATTCGTTGATTCGCAAATCCGCGGATTCACCGCTTCCCCTTCCCCTACCGCCAGGCCTGCCAAAGACCCTCCAGCGCGATGAACAGCAGGCCCGCCATCAGCACCATGGGCAGGGTGAGCAATCGCCCCCATTGCAGCCACACCAGGAAGGCCGCGAACGCGCCGATTTCCAACGCCTGTCGCTGAAAACTTCCCAGGTCCAGGTTCGCCCTTGCCTCGGGGTGCCGCAAGGCGTGCAAGAAGAGCAAGCCCAACAAGGCTCCGCCGGAGCCCAGCCAGACCACCCCCACGAAGAACAAGGCCCGGGCCCACAAATGGGGGTAGACGAACATCACCAACCCGGTCAGCAACAGCAGCCCCACGGCCATCTGCACCAGGGCCAGGAGGGCCAGCCGCCTCCGGGTAGGGCGCGCGACGCGCCCGGTTTTCTCCGTCACGCGGCCTCCAATTCCCGAAACAGGTTCTGGATGTGTTCTTCCGGCACCTGGAAGCGGGCGCCCGTCGGCGGCAGGGGTTCCTCCAGCATCCACTCAGGCAGGCGGTCGTGGGCCGGGCTGAAGCCGGCAGCCCGGTTGAAGGCGCGTTCCAGGCGCAGGGTTTCCCGACCCAACTGCTGGAAAACGTCGTCGGAGACCTCCCAGCCGTAGCGGGCGCGCAGGAGTTGCGGAATGGTCTCGGGCACTTTGGCAAACCCAAAGCCCGCGAACACGCACACGCCCAGGGTATCGTACGCGGCCATGGCTATCTGGGCCTTGAGGGAAAGCCGGGCCTGCTCCTCCACCGGGGGACGATGCCGCTGCGCCCGCACCGTGTTGCCCGCGGTGTGGTCCGCGCCCTGGGGCGAGGTGGCATAGGTCACCCCCGTGCCCTGAATGGCCCGTGGGTCGTACGCGGCCATGGCCTGCCCCTTGACCGCGGGCACCCGGCGTACCCCCAGCACCCGGCCCACGGTCACCGCACCCTGGCCCAGGAGGCGTCCCGTCAGCGTGTTGGTGCGCATGGCTTCCATCAGGCGCTGGGCAGCCACGGCGTCGCCAAAGGACCACAAACCGCCTTCCGCGGCCACCCCCAGGGCCACACCCACCTCGATGGTGTCCACCCCCAGTTCGTTGGCCACCCGGTTCAGCCGGGCGATGGCGTCCAGGTCGTCCAGGCCCAGGTTGGACCCCATCATGGCGATGGTTTCGTACTCCAGGGGTGAAACCACGAAGAAACCACGCGGGTCGGTGACCACGTTGGAGCAGCGAATGGCACAGCCGGCCATGCACGCGTGGGTGGTGTGCGCATTGGGTCGGGCCAAAAGCATCTCCCGCAAGCGCTCCCCAGAAATGGCCTCCGCGGCCTCGAAGCGGCCCTGGGAAAAGTTCCGCGTGGGCAGGCCCCCCAGTTGATTGCAGAAAAGCACCATGGCCGCGGTGCCGTAATCGGCATAGGTTTGGGTTTGCGGATGGGCCATGAGGGCCTGGGTGTAGGTCTTCCGGGCCTGGCGAAAACCCGCCGGGTCGGCAATAGGGGGCGGATTGCCACCCTCCGGGTCAATGACGATGGCCTTGATGCGCTTGCTCCCCATGACCGCACCCAGGCCGCCCCGAGCCGCGATGCGGGAGGCCACGCCGTCCTTGTCCAGGTTCTGGATGCCCGCGGTGGGCCACAGGCGCTCGCCCGCCGGGCCGATGAGCGCGGCCGCGATGTGTTCGCCGTAGCGGGCCATGAGCCGGTCCGCAGTAGCCTGAGCCTCCAGGCCCACCAGGTCGTCCGCGGGGTCGAAGCGCACGCCCTGGGTCGAAAGGTGGAGCACCCACCACCGGTCCTCCCTGGGCCGACCTTCCAGAATCAGCACCTTGATGCCCAGGGCGGTCAAGGCCCACCCCGTGCGGCCACCCGCGTTGGACTCCTTCACGCCCCCGGTCAGAGGACTTTTCCCCCCAAAGGAAATGCGGTCACAACTGGAAAGCCGATGCCCCACCAAGAGACCCGGCGCCAGAATCAACAAATTGCCCGGCCCCAAAGGGTGGGCCACAGGCGACATCCGGTCCAGCAGGACCCGGGCAATCAGCCCGCGTCCACCCAGCCGCTCCCACGCGGGCGGCACAGGTTCACGCGTCCATTCCTGCGTTTCGGTATGGACCCGCCAGACATGCATGGGTCTCGCCTCCGGGTTTGGTGATTTCAACCAGGACGTTCTAAGTGTATCACAGCCAGGGTCGGGCCAGGCCCAGGCCACCATCCAGATTCGGATACAATTGCCGATGGGCGAATCTGGGAGTTCGCGGATGAGCGGATTCACCCACCAGCAAATAAAGGGTGCTGCAGAAGACGGGCACCCATACAAAGGAGGCGGTCATGATCTCGTACACACGCATCCAGGAAACGCGCGAGTTGATGACGGAAATCGGGCGCCTGATGTTCGAGCGACAACTGACCGATGCCGCGGGTGGCAACTTAGGCGTGCGCCTGGACGATTTCATCCTCATGACCCCGCGCTACGCGGGGAGCCGCTGGCGCTGGCGGTTGCACCCGCGCCAAATCCTGGTGTTCGACCTGGAGGGGAATTTGCTGGACGGTGAAGGCGAAGTTTCGCGAGAAGCCCGGGTCCACTTCACCCTCTTGCGGAAGTTCTATCCCGAGGGTGCAGCCGTGGTCCATGCCCATCCCCGCAACATCCTGGTCTTCTGTGCCCACCGGGTGCCCCTGCCTTCCATGCTGGAGGCCACGGACGTGTTCGGCACCGTGCCCCTCATTCCCGGCGCGCCCTCCCACACCCAGGCATTGGCCGACCAGATTGCCCAAGCCCTGGAAGCCCAGCGCGAAATCCTGCGTCGCTACGCCGCGGCCGTGCTGGCACCGCGGCACGGCATCTTCATCCTGGCCGAGGACCTGGACACAGGTTACGAAGCCCTGGAAAGGCTGGAATCCTCGGCTTATTGCGCGCTCATGGGGCCGGTGGTGCACCAACGTCTTTCACCGGATGGATAAACACCTCATCCCTCATGGTGGAGGTTGCAACACCAACACATCTCGGGCCGTGGCTTCCGCGGAAGACGGCTCCCAGGGAAGGGGGATGTACTCGCCCTGCTGCCACAAGGGCATCTGGTCCACGTAATGGGGATGGTAGGGATGCCCCGACTGCCCGGTGCTGTGAATCACCCACGCGGCCTGGTCCCACCGGCCCACGTCGAAGACCTGCCGATAGGAGGGGATGACCCTCACCGCGAAGGGGTCCTTGTAGCCAAAGCACATGTTGTTCACGGCCATGCAACTGCCCGGCACGGGCACCGGCCCCCGGTTGAACACCCGCTCCAGCAAAGACACGCCCGATTTCCCCAACGTCTGATGCACCAGGGTCGCGGTGTGCACCCGGCCCCAGCGCCATTGGGTCATGTCCTCCCCCAGGGCCTGGGTGAGATGGTCCACCGCCTTTTCCAAAGACCGGAGCAGCACCTCCTCTTTGGTCTCGACCCGGTCAGGGGTGTACACGTTGTCGTACCAGGGGGAATGCTCGTCTTCCAGCACCCGGGCCAGGGCCAGCATGGGCAGGGAACGGGCGTTTAGATAGCGCTGGGCCAGGTCGGACCCCAATTCGTCGGCGAAGATTTCCCAAAGCAAATACATGCGAAAGGTCTCGAACAAAGTGGCACCCACCGAATCCACCGAAGCACGACGGTCCCAGGTGCGCAAAATCTCCAGGGCCTGTTGCAAGCGCTCGTCCTGGGGTTGCAACGGCTCCAGATGGGGCAAAAGGGCATCGGCGGGCAGGAGGTAATCGTCCACCTGAATGGTCTGGATATCCTCAGGGCTGAAGCGCTCCTTCTGGGTGAGCAGGTCGTGGATGCGTTTGGCCCGGTAGCCCCGATCCCAATCGTGGGTGAGGTAATAAGGGTAGTCTTCGGTTCGGACGATGGCCTGGTTCGCGGTGGCAATGAAGCCCTCCGGGGGGTTGAACACCTGGGGCAATTCCTCGTAGGGGATGTACTCCTGCCAGGCGTACTTGCTTTCCCAGCCGGGCACGGGGACCAAACCGCTGTGCTCCGGGTGACGGATGGGGATGCGGCCCGGCACCTTGTAGCCGATGTTGCCCTCTACGTCGGCATACACCACGTTCTGGCTGGGCACGTCCCAGTCCCGCAACGCGTCCAGGAATTCGTCCCAATTTCGGGCGCGGTTCAGTTTCAACACGGCCTGCACCGTCTTGCTGGGGTCCAGCGCGGTCCAGCGAAAGGCCAGGGGCTGCCAGCCGAAAGCCCACGCTTCCTCGGTGCCGCCTGCGATGTCGTTCAAGATGGGGCCGAAACGGGTCAAACGCACCCGCACCATGACGGGTTCGTCCCGGCCCTTCACCCGAATTTCCTCCCACACGATGTCCATGTCCACCCATTGGCCGTCCACCAAGTACTGGTCGGGGTTCTCGGGATTGGTCTTCAGGATGTAAAAATCCTGCACGTCCACCGGTGCGTTGGTCACCCCCCAGGCGATGTGCGCATTGTGCCCGATGACCACACCGGGCGAGCCGGGGAAAGACACGCCCGCCACCCGGTAGGGGCACTGCGGACCCACGGGCTGGCACTGCAGGTTCACGGTGTACCAGATGGCCGGCATTTGGATGGCCAGATGCGGGTCGTTGGCGAGAAGGGGCCGGCCGGTAGTGGTACGGCTCGGTGCCAGCACCCAGTTGTTGCTCCCCGCCCAGCCCGCGGGGCCGAAAATCGCGTCCAGCGCGGTCATGGCATCCCAAGGAAGCGCGTCCAGGGCACCAGGATGCAAGGCCAGTTCCGAAGGAAGATGAGGCGCGGGCCCGCCTCCTGCTCCCTCAAGGGCCGAGGGGGGAAGAATCACCGGATGCTCTTCGGGGTAGGGCGGGTACAGGTCCTGCACCCGGTCTCGGCCCAGGCGCTGCATGAGCGCGGCCCGCTTGAGTTCGTCCTGGCGGTTCCCGCCCAGGTCCCAGGCCATGACCTTGGCCCAAACCAGCGTGTCCAACGGCGACCAGGGTTCGGGTTCGGGCACCTCGCCCTGCAAACCCAGGAAGGTGTATTCCAGGGCCAGGGGACCTTTATGGGTGGCCAGGTAGGCGTTGACGCCTTCCGCATAGGCCTGCAAGGCCGCCTGGGTGTCCGGGTCCAGCCGGTCCCACTCCAGGGCCGCGGTGCGGTGCCAACCCAGGGTGCGGATGAACCGGTCCTGTCCTAAGGTAGCCTCGCCGAAGATTTCCGACAGCCGGCCGTGCCCAATGCGCCGCCAGAATTCCATCTGCCAGAAACGGTCCTGGGCGTGCACGTATCCCTGGGCGAAAAAGAGGTCGTGGGTGTTGGAGGCCACGATGGTAGGCACACCCCATCGGTCCCGGTACACGGTCACCTGGTCCTTCAAGCCCGGAACCCGAAGGGTACCCCGCACTCGAGGCCAGGGCCGACGCACAACGAAAAAGCCACCGCCCACGAGGGCGATGAGCACCAGCCCCAGAAAAGTCGCGAAGCCTGCAAGCCACCGTTTACGCATGGTCGCTCTCCTTTCCACGAAACCGAGGCTCGACCGAATGCGTAAAAAAGTGTATCACAAGATGGATGCCTCCCCGGCCCGACGCGAAGGGTATAATAGGGCGGCACGGTGCTTTGGAAGTTTTCCCAGGTAAAAGCCCATGTTGCGACTTCACCGGATATGGGCCGGATACCGGCCCCACGAAGACGTCTTGCGGGGAATCGACCTGGAAGTGGCTCCGGGCGAAATGGTGACCCTGGTGGGTCCCAACGCTTCAGGCAAGACCACGTTGATTCGGGTCATCACGGGGGTGCTACGCCCGCGGCAGGGCCGGGTGACCTGGGCGGAGAAAGACCTGACCCACCTCGCCCCCCGGCAGCGGGGCCGCATCGTGGCCGTGGTGCCCCAGGCCAAGAACCTCCCACCCGGTTTCACCGTGTACCAAACGGTGCTCCTGGGCCGCACGCCGTATTTGAACTGGCTGGGCCAGGCCCGCGCCCAGGATCACGAAGCGGTACAGCAGGCCCTGGAACGCACCGGCCTGACCCACCTGGCCCATCGGGCGGTACACACCCTTTCCGGCGGCGAGCAACAGCGGGTGCTGGTGGCCCGCGCCCTGGCCCAGGATACGCCCCTGTTGCTCTTCGACGAACCCACCACCCACCTGGACCTGCATTACCAGGTGCACATCCTGGAACTGGCCCGCGGCCTGGCCCACGACGACGGCCGGGCCGTGCTCACCGTGTTGCACGACCTGAACCAGGCCACCTTGTACGCGGACCGGGTGGTGCTGTTGGAAAGGGGCCGGGTGGTAGCGGCAGGTCCCCCGGCTCGCGTCCTCACCCGGGAGCGCATTCGCCAGGTGTATCGGGTCGAGGTGGAAGTGCTGCGCAGCAACGGGGCCACGGTGGTAATCCCCAAGCGGACCTTTCAACGTTTTTGACACAACCCAAAAGATGGGTCACTTCTCACCCATCGGAGTTTGCCGATGCCCTGCTTTCAAAGGTGCCACCGCCTGGTTTCTCGCGCGAAGGTGCAAATTTTAGAATGGGGTCTCATTGGAGGATTCCTTTTCCTCACATCCTGGGTCCTGACGGCTCAGGCCTTGGCTTTTCTAAAGCACTTTCGCCTGCCCTGGGCAATGGCAGGAAGCCTCATCCTCATGGGGTGGTTTTTCCACCGTTACCGACGTGAGGGCCTGCCTTTCACCTTTCCCTCCCCGGCGTTCCCTTTGCCCCGTTGGATTTCCTGGCCCCTGGGCATCACGGGAGCCATCTCGACCACCATTGCCCTGATCCCGCTTGTGGGTTGGCCCGTCCGCATTCACCGTTACCAACCGTGGGTATTGTGGGATGTGGTGTATTACCACCTCCCCAAGGCCGTCGATCTACTGCAAAAGGCCCACATGTGGAATTTAGCCTTGCCGTATGGGCAGTATCCGATTGGCTGGGAAACCCTCTTGGCCCTTTGGGTAGGGGTCCAAGGCCATGCCCTGGGCCTGGGAATCCTAACCGCCCTCCTTACCTTCCTGTGGATTGTCCTCATGTGGGTCCTGTTTCGCATGGAGGCACGCCTTTCCCCCGCGTTGGCTCTGTTTGCCGTCGGCCTCCTGGTGGTCGCCCCACATGTCGGATGGCGCCTGACGCCCTGGCACATCATTGGTTTCCTGCTCCTGGGCGTGGGGAAGAACGATTTGCTGGCCGCACTGTTGGTGCTTTTCGGACTGCTTCATGCCCGGCCAGAACGTCTTCACCGCTGGGGGTACCTCCTGGCCCTGTCCGGAGCCTGGGCCGTCAAACCCTGGGCAGGTTTCTTTCTCTTGGGCTGGGGCCTGATCGAAACCCTCCGTTTCAAAGATTTGCGCCTTCCATGGATAGGCGCAATGGGCCTTGCCTCCCTTGCAGGGAGTTTGTGGCTCATTCGAAATCTGGTTCTGATGGGACGTCCAATAAGCCCTATTGGGGCCATCTTGCAACGCAGGGCCTTGCTGTGGAAGATCACCCAGCCCGATTTTTGGAACCTGCCCCGGTATCAATTGGTTTTTATCAGCGGCGTGCTTTTCAGCCTTCTGTTATGGGCAGCCCATCGAAAAGATTGGCGGCACTCCGTGGGCCTGCTGGCGGGATTGTACGCGGTTTTCATAATCACACCGGCGGTGGTGGTTCCGGCGGGCTTCATTCAATGGCGTTTTGCCCTGGCTCTGCTTTCATGGTTGTGGGTTCTTCTGGCCCGGTGGGGAGTGGAAATCTGGCCCTGGTATCGCCCCTGGGGACGACGCGCGGGGTTGATGGCAATGGGCTTGGCCCTGGCGGTGGTTTGGGCCTTTTTCCCGCGTATATCCGAAATGTGGATGGTCGAACCGCGTGCCGCCCGCATCATTGAGGACCCCTTTTTAGAGCCCGTTTCGGAAGGCCCCTATCGCAGTGTATTTGCGTATATCGACTATAATCTTCGACATGCCCGCATCGAACCCAATGTCCCCTTCTACTATGTATACGACGTCGCATTTACGAACGAAGGCGTCCGGCCAGGCCATTTTCCCGCTGGCCTCCCGAGGGCCGTTCCGCAACCACAGCCCACGCACACGCTTTTCTGCTCCCTGAAATGGACGTGGCGGGGCAATGCCCTCCCCCAGGACCCCGAAGCGGTGCGGGAAACCCGACGCGCCTGGCAATCCCGGGGGTATCGTATTTTGTACGAAGACTCGGCTTGTGTCCTGGCCCAACGACCTGAAAGCCGACAAAAGTAGCAATGACGATGCCCGAGTTCCGACTTGGTACAGCATCCCTCAATACCGCCCTCCCGCCACTTGGCGCAGTTTCTCCAGGCGATGAAAGGCGATGATTTCCCGCACGGTGCCCGTTTTTCCCCGCACCACCAGGCTGTGGGTTCGCACCCGGTCGCCCAGGTACTGCACCCCGTCCAGCAGTTCCCCCCGGGTGATGCCCGTCACCGCGAAGAACACGTCGTCCGAGGCCACCAGGTCGTCCATGGTCAGGACCCTGTCGAAGTCGTAGCCCATTTCCCGGCCCCGGCGCAGTTCGTCTTCGTTGCGGGCGTAGAGTTTGCCCTGGATTTCGCCACCCATGGCCCGGAGCGCACACGCAGCGATGACCCCTTCCGGCGTGCCGCCAATACCCAAGAGCACGTCGATGCCCGAGCCGGGCCACGCGGTCATAAGCGCGCCAGCCACGTCGCCGTCAGGGATGAGACGAATGCGCGCACCCAGACGACGCACCTCCGCGATGAGTTCCGCGTGGCGGGGCCGGTCCAGAATGACCACGGTCAGGTCCTCCACGGCCTTGTCCTTGGCTTTGGCGATGCGCTTCAGGTTCACCTCCACCGGCGCTTCGATATCGATGACCCCGCGAGCCTCCGGCCCCACCGCAATTTTGTTCATGTAAACGAAGGGACCGGGATCGAAGAGGGTGCCCCGGGGCGCGGCGGCGATGGTGGCAATGGCGTTGGGCTGGCCGTTGGCCAGGGGCCGGGTCCCGTCGATGGGGTCCACGGCCAGGTCCAGTTCCGGCGGGCTTCCCGTGCCCACCCGTTCGCCGTTGTACAGCATGGGGGCCTCGTCCTTTTCGCCCTCGCCGATGACCACCACGCCGTCCATTTCGATGCTGCTGAGCATGTGCCGCATGGCGTCCACCGCGGCCTGGTCCGCGGCTTTGCGGTCGCCCCGGCCCATCCATCGGCCCGCAGCCATGGCCGCGGCTTCCGTCACCCGCACCAATTCCAGGGCCAGGTTGCGCGAGGGAGGATGTACACTGGACACGGCATCACCTCCTTGAGTGCACGAACATCCGTTTCTACGCACGATTCCCGGCAGGAAAAGACGCCTTGCCGGAAACCGCCTCATAGCGAGGCATTGGCTTCCACGGCGAATCATACTACACTTGGGAAGCCGAGGAGGCGCGGCGCTCCCCTTTGCAAAATTTTCGCCCGGGAGGTGAAAACCATGCAGGAAAACGCCTACATCGAACCCCTCTCCGCCCGCTTTCTCGCCACCCTGTATCGCTTCAACGACGTGCAATGGGACCCGCAAGGCCGGGCGTTGTTCTGGTCCGAAGGCCGGGGAAAGCAAACCCTGCTCCGAAGTTGGGCGGGCCAAGCCCCCCAGGACCGCTTTCGGGACCTGAGCCTGCGGCCCGGGGTGGGCTATGGCGGCGGTGATTTCGGCACCGGACCGGGCTTCGTGGTCTTTACCGCGGAGGGCCGCCTCTTCCGCCAGGACCTGCCCCACGGCCTGCCCCGGCCCATCACCCCCGCGTTCGGCGGGTTCGCCGCGCCCGCGATTTCCCCCGACGGGCGCTGGGTGCTCTTCGTGCACACCTACGAGGACGTGGACGTGCTCGCGGCCGCGCCCGGGGACGGCTCCCAATGGCCCCGCATCGTGGCCCGGGGCGCGGATTTCTACATGCAACCCGCCTGGCACCCCCGCATGACCCACGTGGCCTGGGTGGAATGGAATTTCCCCCAAATGCCCTGGGACGGCGCCCGCCTGATGCTGGCCCGCTGGGAAAAGGGCCACCTGCACGACCCCCGGCACCTGGCCGGAAACGAGGATGCCCCCGTGTTCCAGCCCGCGTTCTCGCCCGACGGCCGCCACCTGGCCTACCTCATCCAGGAAGAAGACCTGGACGCCCTGCGTGTCTATGACCTGACCACGGGAGAAACCCGCACCCTGCTGGCCGACCGGGTGATGATGCCCCCGGCCTGGGTGCAGGGCTTGCGGGCCTTCACCTGGTTGGATGGGGAACGCCTGCTGGTGCTGGAAAATCGACTTGGCTACACGCAAATCGCCCTGGTGGACCTGCAAGGCGCCCTACAGGAATGGGACCCCGCGCCCTACACCTGGCTGCGCCAGCCCGCCAGCGCGGGCGATGGCCGCCGCATCGCGTTCCTGGCCTCCGCGCCCCACATCCCCGAGCGGGTGGTGGTGTGGGACCTCCGCCAGGCATCCACCGCAAGCCCGGAAGAGGCCTTCCGCGTGGTGGCCCGCTCCGCGGCAGAAACCCTGCCCCCTCAGTTGTTCCCCCACCCCAAACCCATCGCCTGGGAGAACGACCAGGGAGAAACCATCCACGCCCTGTACTACCC
>JALWJZ010000003.1 GCA_026996855.1 Anaerolineales bacterium | reverse complement strand
GGGCGTGGTGGCCGGTCTGCTTATCGGGGAGGGGCGCCAGCCCCTCCCTCAACCCCTCACCCCATCCCCGGAAACAAGGGCTAGTCCCAGGGCGTGGTGGCGGGTTTGCTTGTCGGGGAGGGGCGCCAGCCCCTCCTCAACCCCTCACCCCATCCCCGGGAACAAGGGCCGGTCCCAGGGCGTGGTGGCCAACATGATGACATACGCCAGGAAGAGGGGCCAGGCATGGCAAAAGCAGGGTTCTTCACTGCGGCGCAGGCGGTAACTTCCCCAATGCACCAGCACCAGAGCCAGCATCATGGGAAGCGCGTGCTCCATGGCGAAATAACGGAATGGCTCATGCCCGAAGGGGTCTTGGAACCCCGCGCGCAGAATGGGTGAGACCGCGAACAGAGCCAGACCCATGAGCAGTTGCAGGTCGAACAAAACGACCCACGCCCGAAGGGCGATGCGTGTCCAGTTCGTCTGACGACTGGTGCGCAACCAGAGGACGACACCTACCAGCGCCACCAACCCCGCAAGGATGAGCAACCACCGATTGGTGTTGTGCAAATGCAAGAGCATGGTGTACATGGTGCCACTCCTGAGGGAGGATGTAGAAGCGATGAATCGTCACGGGAGCAACCTTCGCGGGTCGGCCACCTGGCCGGCCACGGCGCTGGCCGCCGCGGTCAGGGGGCTGGCCAGGAAGGTGCGGGCGCCCGGTCCCTGCCGGCCTTCGAAGTTGCGGTTGCTGGTGCTCACCGCGTACTTGCCGGGCGGCACCCGGTCGCCGTTCATGGCAATGCACAGACTGCACCCCGCGTGCCGCCATTCGCCCCCGGCTTCGAGGAAAACTCGGTGCAGGCCTTCGGCTTCGGCCTGCCGGCGCACCGTCTCCGAACCGGGCACCACAATCAGGCGCACATGGGGCGCGACCTTGCGGCCTTTCAAAATACGGGCCGCCTGCCGCAGGTCTTCCAGCCGACCGTTGGTGCAACTACCGATGAAGACCACGTCCACCCGTTGGCCCAGGATGGGCTGGCCGGGGCGGAGCTCCATGTAGGTCAGGGCCTTTTCCAAAAGGCGTCGGCGGGCCGGGTCGGGCTCCTGGGCGGGGTCGGGCACTCGACCGGTGATGGGGATGCCCATGCCCGGCGTGGTGCCGTAGGTAATCATGGGTTCCAGGTCGTTGACGTCCATGTGGATTTCCCGGTCGAAGACGGCGCCTTCGTCGGAAGGCAGGGTGCGCCAGTAGGCCAGGGCCGCGTCCCAGGCTTCGCCCTGGGGTGCGAAGGGACGCCCGGCCAGGTACTCGAAGGTGGTGTCGTCGGGTGCGACCATGCCGGCTCGCGCGCCGGCTTCGATGCTCATGTTGCATATCGTCATCCGCCCGGCCATGTCCAGCGCGCGGATGGCTTCCCCCGTGTATTCGATGACGTAACCCGTGCCCAGGCCGGTGCCGTAGCGGGCAATGAGGGCCAGAATCATGTCCTTGGCGGTGACGCCGGGTTGTAGGCGGCCGGAAAAAGTCACCCGCATGGTGCGGGGCCGACGTATGAGCAGGCTTTGCGTGGCCAGCACGTGGGCCACTTGGGTAGTGCCGATGCCAAAGGCCAGCGCGCCGAACGCGCCGTGGGTAGAGGTGTGGCTGTCGCCGCACACGATGGTCATGCCCGGCTGGGTGAAGCCCTGCTCCGGTCCCAGGACGTGGACGATGCCCCGCTCGGGGTGCTCCAGATGGTACAGCCGAATGCCGAAGGCCCGCGCGTTTTCCTCCAGCGCTTGTAACTGGCGGCGGGCCATGGCATCGGCCAGGGCCAGGTCCAGGGCCACGGTGGGCGTGCTGTGGTCCATGGTGGCCACGGTACGGTCGGGCCGCCGCACGCGCAAACCCCGCTGCCGAAGCATGGCAAAGGCCTGGGGTGAGGTCACTTCGTGGATGAGGTGCAGGTCGATGTAGAGGATGTCCGGGCCGCCGGGGATGTGTTCCACCACATGGGCGTCCCAGATTTTGTCGAACATGGTGCGCGGTCGGGTCATCTCAGGTGCTCCTCGGGACGGGTTGAACAGGCATTTTACCAGAGAATTTCGGAGTTAGAACCGGGGATCGGTCAGGTAGCCGGTGATGAGCAAGTCTTCTCCCACCTGTTCGTAGCGCACGCGTTGCAAACGCAAACCCTGGTCGGCCCGTTCCACCCCCAGGCCGTGGATGGGTGAAGGGGCATCCTTTCCCCCGAAGAGCACAGGTGCCACCAGGGCGTGGATTTTGTTCAACAAGTCCTGGTCGAGGAAACTGCCCAGCACCGTGGGGCCGCCTTCCACCAGCAGGGTGGTTACCCCACGCGCGCCCAGGGCATCTAACAAAGCAGGGAGGGATACCTGGCCTTGAGGGTCCGCTTCCAGGAGCCACACTTCGACGCCCTGGGCCTCCAAAGCGGCGCGGCGTTCCGGGGGAAGGGCGTGGGTGGCGACCAGCACCGTTTGTCCGGGGAGGGTGGGCTGGAAGACGCGCGCGTCCAGGGGCAGGCGGCCGCGGCTGTCCAGGATGACCCGCAGGGGATGGTGCACATCGGTTTTGTCGGGTAGCCGGGTGGTGAGTTGGGGGTCGTCGGCTTCCACCGTGGCCCGTCCGACCAGGATGGCGTCCACGGTATCCCGCAGGCGATGCACCCAGAGGCGGGCCTGGGGGCCGGTAATCCAGCGGGCGTGCTTTTTGCGTGTAGCCACCTTCCCATCCACCGTCATGGCGAATTTGGCCACCACCCAGGGCCTGCGGGTGTGAATCCAATGGGCAAACCCTTCGATGAGTACCCGAGCCTGCTCCGCTCCTTCACCCACGAAGACACGGACGCCCGCTTCCCGCAGACGTTGAACGCCCTGTCCGTGGACGATGGGGTTGGGGTCCAGGGTGGCGATGTGCACTTCGCGAATACCCGCGGCCAGAATGGCATCCACACAGGGCGGCGTGCGACCGTGGTGCACACAGGGTTCCAGGGTGACGTACATCACGGCCCCGCGCGCATCTGGCCCGGCTTCTTGCAGGGCCAGTACCTCGGCATGGGGTTCGCCGGCCTTTCGGTGGTAGCCCCGTCCCACGATGCGCCCCTCTTTCACCACCACCGCGCCCACCGCGGGATTGGGCGCGGTGCGCCCCAGACCGCGTCGGGCCAGGTTCAGGGCTTCTTGCATGAAAGGGGAGGGCTCTTTGGGATTCATGGGCTTTTGGGTTGGCGCAAGTCCCATAACAGATAATCGCCGCCTTGGTGAATGAGGGGGTAATGCTCGAAAAGGTAACTGCGCAGCGGAGCCTGGCGCCAGAATTCCTCAAAATCCGTGACCAGGAAGTAGTCGAATCCCTGGGTACGTTCTCGAAAAGTGCGCTCGAAGGATTCATCCCACACGCCAAAGAGCAGATGATGGGCCTGGGTGGGCCAACGCACCACGTTTACGTTGCCGTAGTAGAGCAGGGGCCAGCCGTAGGCTTCGGTCAGGGCCATGATTTTGCCATCCCGGGGAAGGGTTTCGCCCATGCGGCGGTAAACCTCGGCTTTGGCGCGGTAATCCACCGATGCCAGGTGCCAGTAGGTAATGCCCGCGGGATAGACCAGCGCGGTGCTCAAAAGGAGCATCCCGGCGGCCTGCCAGGGACGGGAACGGGTTTCCAAAACCTGTAAAGCCCGATGCAACCCCAGGCCCAACCCCAGGGCTACCAGGGGCACCAGGGGCAGGTGGTAATAGGCATGGGTGGCGAATTGAATGAGGAACACGGCTCCGTAGAGCGCGTAGCCCAGCAGCCATCCCACGACCAGCGCGGCCCGGTTCCGGGTTCTGCCTTCGAGGAAGAGGGCCAGCAGGCCTACCAAAACCCAGCCGCCGTGCAGCGCGTTGTTCACCATCTCCATCCAGCCGCCGTAGGGCATGGGGGAAAGCCACCAGCGCCTCAGTTTCAGGGTCCAGGCCAGGAGGAAATGCCCGGCGTATTCGGGGGAGTGCAGGTTGAGATAAAAGGGAAGGGCAACGGCCACCGGGGCGAGCATGGCGAGCCACCACCAGGCGGGACGCCAGAGCCGCCTGCCGCGCGCCCAGGCCAGGAGCAGGGGGATGGCTCCCAGGAAGAACAGGGCGTAGATTTTGACCACTGCGGCCATGCTTCCCAAAACCGCGGCCGGCAGCAGCCAGAAGGATGAGCCGCCGCGGCTCCAGCGGTACCAGGCGTACACAGCCCACACCAGGAACACGGTCATCAAGGGGTCGGGCAGGAAGGCCCGGGTGACGTGCACGTTGAAGGGGAGCAACATCCAGTATCCCAGCGCGGCCAGCAGAGCGGCCGGGTGCGGTTCCCAGAGCCGCACCAGCAGGGCCACGCCCAGGGCGCCCAGCAGCCAAAACGCGGCGTTGTATCCTCGAATGACCCAGGGTTCCTCCCGGCCCAGGAGCAAGTAGGTGCGGGCCACCAGTTTTTCCAGGAGCGGTGGCTCGTACCGGGCAATGCGGTTGGCCGCGGCCCGCTGCTCGGCTTCTTCCTGGGTGATGCTACCCGGGCGCCAATGGAGGTAAAAGGCCCGGGCCAGGATGAGGCTGCGAAACTGGCGGGTGGGGTAGAAATCCAGGGGTGGCTCGGTGAGGTCGTACAGGCGTAAACCCGTGCCCACCAGCACCACCAGGAGGGTGAGAAGCCCGTACATCTTCCTTTTGTTCAGCAGGCCGCCTTTCATCTCCGGTGCTCCGTGGTTGTTTCGGGGAAAATCCGGTCCGCGGCCCGGTGCAGTCGGTCCCGCACGGCCAGGCCCAGGCCGTGTTCGGGTACATCTCGGGCCAGGATGACGTCTACCCGGCCCTCCAGGTTGCGCAATGCGGCAAAGAGCCGATGGGCCAGGGCTTCGGGGGTGGCTTCCGGCCCGAGGACCTCCACCCGAACATCGGGCGGCAGGCGGTTTTCCAAAGTGGAGAGGTCTTCTTCGGGGATGAGCAAGCCCACCTGCCGGCCCTGGTCACGCAATTGGCGAGCGGTACGCAGGAACCAGGCCAGGGCTTCCTCGCGCGGCCCCTCGAAGAGCCAGAGCGCGCTTTGTTCCGGTGCATAGTGCCGGGGAAGCATGCCGGGCGAGGGCGTGGCGGTTCCTTCGGTTGCGCCTCGGGCCATCCTCACCGTCCCCAGCACTGTTTCCAGGGCTTCGCGGGGGACGCCCCCCGGCCGCAGGATGACGGGCGGCTCCTGGGTCAAATCCAGAACCGTGGATTCCACGCCGATGGGCGTAGGCCCCGCGTCGAGAATCAGGTCTACCGCGTCGCCCAGGTCGGCCACCACGTGCTCGGCCCGGGTGGGACTGGTATGCCCAAAGCGGTTGGCGCTGGGCGCGGCTACGGGACACCCTGCTTCCCTCAACAGGGCCAGGGCCACGGGGTGCGCGGGCACCCGCACCGCCACCGTAGGGCGGCCCGCGGTCACGATGTCTGGCACATGGGGCGCCTTGGGCAGCACCAGGGTGAGGGGGCCGGGCATGAAACGCCGGGCCAGGTGGAGGGCTTTCGGCGGTATTTGGACCACAAGGTGGGCTATGTCTTCCGGCGAGGCCACATGCACGATGAGGGGGTCGTATTTGGGTCGGCCTTTCACCTGGAAGATGCGGGCTACGGCTTCGGGATTCAGGGCATCGGCGCCCAGGCCGTACACGGTTTCCGTGGGGAAGGCCACCAGCCCGCCCCTGCGGAGGATGTGCGCAGCCTCCCGAATGACTTCGGGTTCCGGGTGCCGAGGATGGACCTGTACGACCTTAACCATGTTCTGCTCCCGCGCCAAACCCCGGTGAACCACGCGTTTTTCAAAATCCAACAAAAGCGGCAAAAACCATCGCATTTTCTCACGGAGGCACAGAGAACACAGAGAAAATTTTTGGCCTTCTCCAGCAAATACTCCGTGTTCTCCGTGGCTCTGTGTGAGCATTTATTAGAACATGCAAAACGCCTGCCGGTGAACAACTTCAACGCTGTTCCCGATTGTACTCATTTTGCAGCCGATAGAGTGTTCGAAAATCGGGAGGTGCACAGGAAAAGGGGATGGGCAGAGCGTGGTATACTTTCCCTAATGAAAAAGGTCCGGGCCACCTACTTTTCCCCGCTGGCCCGGCCCTTATCCTCTCCCCCGCCTCCTCCTCCCATTCCTTCTCCCCCTTTGTCCCCCTGGGCGGGGGAAGTACCACGGGTATTAAGCCACAAACCGGCAAGGTGTGCAACCGGAGATTTGCTGAAACGAGAGAATCCGCCTTTGAAAAAGAGAAAATTCGTGCTTGGATTCGAGGGATTTACCTCCTCGTATGCGAAGACTATGCGATAAAGTGTTTGGTTTCGTCGAAAAATTGAGTCCACTCGTTGCGCATTCCGTGGGAACCAAGCGAGGAGTGTCTTTTCGGTGTGTACGTGGAGCCGAGAGCCGCGTTCCACCTGGTGCAGGAGGGAGGAGCGATGAACTGGCGGCAGTTTGGTCGGTTGGTGCAAAGTTTACGTCAGGCTCTGTCTGCCGATTTGGGCCATCCTGTTCGGCAAGCCGACCTGGAAAGGGAATGCGGGTTCCAGGAACACACCGGCCTCATTGGGCGCATTGAACGCGGCGAAATCCGGTGCATGAAACCGGAGATTTTGCTTCCTCTGGCCAACGCTTTGCATTTGACCCGTTGGGAACGGCGGGAGTTCTTCCTGGCCGGCACGGGCATCGAGACGGACCAGATTTACATCGGCGCGCCCGACCTTTCCCCCGAAGAGGAGTTGGCCCGCCTGGAGGACCGGTTGGCCCGCATTTTGCTACCGGCCTTCATCGTGGACCCCTTTGGCGACATCGTAGCCGTCAACCGGATGATGCAGTTTGTCTACGAGGTTTCCCCCAAAGACATCGAAGCGGTGCAGAGGGGCGCCCTGCTACCCAACGTGCTTTATCTGGCGTTTTCTTCCCGGTTCCGCCTCTTCGAGAGGCTGGCCACGTCGTCTTCCCGGCCCTGGAACGAGGTTCTCCTTTCCATGGTGAAAAACGTTCGGTGGACCAGTTTGCAATATCGCACCACACGTTATTGGGAGTATTTGTTCGATGCCTTGTGGAATGCACCGGACCGGGGAATGGCCGAGCGCTTTCGCAGGTACTGGAAAATGGCCAGCGCCGCGTCCGGTGTGGACGGCAATTTCACCCGCATTTATCAGGTGCAGCATTCGCGTTTGGGTTTGCTGGAGTTCCTCGCTGCGGTGGTGGAAGAGATTACCGGTGCCGGCCCGCTGTACGTGGTGGTTTATCTGCCGCTCTCAAGCGGGACCCAAAAGGCGTTTGAAACCTTTTCCCAGTTCATGCAGTCCACGGAGCGTCCTGTCGTACGTTTGGCCCGGTGGCCTCTGGAGGTCAAGGAGCAGTGGGTGCGCGCCCAGAGGAGGCGTCCTCGCTTCTTTTGAAGGGAGGCCCACCTCCAGGGGTTTGGTGCTGCCTGGTCGTTGGGAACAAAAAGAAGGCGTGAGGCTGGGGGAAGCCTCACGCCTCCGTTTAAGGGCACAGAAGGCCACTCGCTCCTGCCCTCGTTCCCGATTCAGGGGCAGGGAACTTCGGCCGCGGCCAGGTCGGTCCAGCGCAATTCTTTGCCCTTGGGGATGTCCACCAGGGCTTTGGTGCCGATGACCTGGTCGATTTCCCAGGGTTGGATGGCCCCCGGCGTGTTGGGCCGCAACACGTCGATCATGTCCCGGGTCAGGATTTCACCGGCCTTGATGTCCCGGGCCGCGCGCAGGCATCGGCGCTGGACGATGTAGGTTTCCTTCTCGTTGCCGGCGACGAATTTGTCGGTGGAACCCAGTGCGCGTTCCAGGCGGCGGGTTTCTTCCACCATCAAGGCCCATTCATCGGGCGGGGTGGCGAACTTGTGGTCCGGGCCCTCCCGGGTGGGGTCGTCGGTAAAGTGCCGTTCGATGACCCGAGCGCCCAGGGCTACCGCGCCCAGCACCGTAGCCAGGCCGCGCGTGTGGTCCGACAACCCCAGCACCACATCGGGCCAGAGCAGGCGGTAGGTTTTCAAGACGTTCAGATGGATGTGGTCGAAATTTTCCTCGCTTCCCGTGTAGTTGGTGTTGCATTGCATGAGCACGATTTGGTCGTTCACTTCGCGCACCATGCGCATGGCCCGGGTAACGTCGCTAATGTCCGAAGCGCCCGTGGCCATGATGATGGGCTTCCCTTTCTTGGCCATGTACACCAGCAGTTCGGGCCAGGACATCAACCCGGAGCCGGCCTTGTACGCGGGGACGTAAGGCTCCAGATGGTCCACCGCGCCGAAGTCGTAGGGCGAGGAGAAGAAATGGATGCCGACTTTGTCCGCTTCTTCCTTGAGAATGGGGGTCCAATCCCAGGACAGGGAGGCCTCTTCGTACACCTGGTAGACGGGTTTCTTCCACTCGGCTTGGTGGCTCAACTGGCGGCCCAGGGCGCGGAAGCCGTAATCGGAGACGATGTGGGGCGCTCGGAAGTGCTGGAACTTGACGGCATCGGCCCCGGCTTCTTTGGCCAGCCGAATGAGCATCTTGGCCCGTTCCAGGGAGCCGTCGTGATTGGCTCCGATGTCCGCAATGAAATAGGTCGGGTAGCCGTCACCAACCCAGCGATCTCCAATGCGAATGGCGGGCATGGTTCACCTCCTGTGGTCTGTCCCGGATGCTTTGGGGATTTGGGGTTACGGGTACCATTATAACGAGCCTGGTGAGGCGGCTTGGGTTTTGCCAGAAACCCCTTGCGGTCAGGTGCAAGGGGTTCTAAGATGGGGATGCCAACCCGTCGGCAAAGCCTTCTGCGCATGGGCTTGCCCCCCATCGGGGGTGTTTGCGCATTCTTTTGTACAACCCTTTGGGGAAGGAGACCGCAATGCCGAGAGAACGATTGCAAAAGATACTGGCACGGGCAGGATATGGCTCTCGCCGGAAATGCGAGGAATTGATTGCCCAGGGCCGGGTGACGGTGAACGGCCAGGTGGCCCATCTGGGCATGAAGGCCGACCCGGCAAAGGACGACATCCGGGTGGATGGGCAGCGCATCCGCCTTCCGGAAAAGCCGGTGTACATCATGGTGAACAAACCCCGGTGGGTGCTTTCCACCATGGACATGGACCCCAAACACAAGACCCTGCGGGACCTGGTACCGGTAGCGGAACGGGTGTTTCCGGTGGGGCGGTTGGATTTGGAAAGCGAAGGCCTGGTGCTTCTCACCAACGACGGCGACCTGGCGCACAAATTGATGCATCCCCGTTATGGCCATGAAAAGGAGTACCTGGTGCTGGTGGCCAAGCACCCGGACGAAAAACAACTCAAGGCCTTTCGTTACGGCATCGTACTGGAAGACGGCCATCGGGCGCTTCCTGCCGAGGCCCAGGTGGTGCGCAAGCACGGGAAAGGCGCGTGGTTGCGGGTCATCATGCGGGAAGGGAGGAAACGACAACTGCGGGAGATGTGTCGGTTGGTGGGGCTTCCGGTGGTGCGGCTGATTCGCACCCGCATCGGGCCCTTGCGGCTCAAAGACGTGCCCGTGGGGGGCTGGCGTTATTTGACCGAGAAGGAAATCCAGGCCCTGAAACGCTCCGTGGCCCGCTCCAAGGCGGGACGGCTTCCCGCGGCCCCGGGCCGTGCACCGCGGCGCCGGAAGCGGTGATGAGCACGAAGAACGGGGCGGAAAGGACCGCCCCGTTTTGTTCTTTCGCCGTTACAAGGTCTCGTCGTCCCTGGCGTTGCCGCGCAGGTCGCCGGGCACCAGGCCCAGTTGTTTGGCCTGTTCGTAGGTGAGCACGTCCGGCCCCAGGTCGCCTTCGCCCTGGCTGCTGGCCGCCATTTCTTCCCAAAAACGCTCGGCCTCTTCCGCGGGCACTTCCAGATCCTCCACGGGTAAAGGGGGGACCTCTTCCGTTTCTCCCTCCGGGTCCGCCTGGCCAAACACCCGGTCGGCCTCCTCTTCCGAGATGGCATCGGGGAGCGGCAAATCCTCCGGCCATTCCAGGGGCGCAGTTTCAGACGCAGGCACGGCCGTTTCAGCGGTTTTCGCGGCTTCGTCGATAAGCCCCAGTTGGATGAGAACCTCACGCATTTCCTGTACCGCGGTATCCAGGTAGCCCAGGCGAAGCACCCATTGCACCGTTTCCTGATGGGGGAGCAAAATCCACACCCAATAGTGATCGTCGATGGAGCGTAGCAGGTACATTTCCTCGGCACCGGCGCACAAATGGAAGGACTGGGCGTATGGCGCCTGCAGGAAGCGGGAGACCTTTCCCCCGCTGCTTATCATGGTGAGGACGGTGCTGCGCACCTGGTCCCAAAAGTGCTCGTCCAGGGGGGTGCCCAGCGTCATCAAAATGGAGCCTTCATCGTCCAGGAGGGTGACGGTGCGCGCGTAAAACTGCTGATGCACATCCTTGAGGATTTCACTCAGGCGTTCGGTTGCACGTCTGTGGGCAGATTGGGCTTCGGCGCTGGAGGTCAGGCCTTTTTCCAGGGAGCGCTCGATTTGTTCCAGAATGTCGCCGGGGGCAAAGGGCTTGTAAAACAAGGCATCGATTTCGATGCCCTCCAGTTCCCTTTCCGTGTGTTGTCGGGGCCACGCGGTGGTGACGATGATAGGAACGCCAGGACGAATGCGCCGCAACCGTCGAATGAACTCGGCCCCGGAAAGGCCGGGAAGACCCAGGTCCACCAGGGCCAAATCAGGAGTTTTTTGGAGCACTTCCAGGAGGGCTTCCTCGGCCGAGGGTACGTCCACCACTTCGACTTGGTCGCGGCCAAAATACTGGTAGATGCTTTCCCGAAGCATCCGGGCGATGTCGCGTTGGTCCTCAACGATGAGGATTCGATACGTCACGGCACGACCTCCCCACTGGGCTGAGAGGGTGTTCGTTGTTGAGGTTATCTCGGAGCCGGAACTCCATGGGGTGGCAACACCCTCGCAGTCGGCCCTTTGGTGGTTGATACATACAAAACCTTCTCCCACCGCCTTGCCGCGGTGGAACCTCGTTTCGGTCGGGGTCGAGTATACCACGACCCTACTTCGTCCAGGCCTTTCTCGGGGACGACCAATGCTGAGAAAACGATGAAGAGGAAGCGTATCAAGGGTTGGCTAAGGCAGAATCCAGTACATCACCTCGTCCACGGCTACTTGAAAGCCCACGGTGCTCCCCGAACCTACGACCAGCCCGAAGCGGCCGCTGGCCCAGGTGGTGTCGGTGAACTGCCCGACCAGTTTGCCGTTTACGTAAATCTTGAAGGTGCTCCCCTCCATCCAAAGGCCCAACTGGTTGGTTTGGTTCGGGCCAGGGCGGATGGGTTCGGCCTTGGTCCATGGAGCCAGGGAATGGTATTCACCATCCCAACGGAAGGCCATATATTCTCCCTGGCAGGAAAGGAGGACCACTACGCCGTACTTGGGGGAAGGTGCCCGTACGATGAAGCCGTAGCGGTCTCGACCTTGGCAGGTGGGTCCGGTGATGAAGGTGCCCTGGAGGTAGGCGTCGTCCAGTTCGGGGTAGGCCGAAAGCCCCCAGTAGTTGATGTAACCGGGGTCGTAGGCATACATGACCAGGCGGCCATCTTGCATTTCGAAGCGGGCTTCGGCTTCGTCCAACATGTACCATTTGGCCGCGCTGTTCATGGGGTCCCGCATGGTAGGCGCGCCCAGGCTGGCCAGTTCGGGCGCGATGTCCAGGGTGGGGGTGGCGGTCGGCTGGCCGCCCACAAAGCCTACCGCGGACAGGTAGCGACCGAAGGCCACCTCACGCGTGGTGCCCGCGGCCACGGTCACGGTCTGGCGGGCCACCTCGTCCTCGCCAACCAGGGGTTGGGTCCACACGCCAGGGATGAGCCGTCGGTCGTTGCCCGATGTGGTGGCATCGATGACCACGCAATAGGCCCCTGGTTCCAGGTTGGCGAAGGTGAAGCGCCCCTGGCCGTCGGTGTGGGCCTGGACCACCAGGGCCTCGCCCGGACAGGAACCCTGCCAGAGTTGCACGCTCACGTCGGCCAGGCCGGGTTCGTCCGGTTGCCGTTGCCCGTCCGCGGCATAGCCCAGGCCGGGGTAAAGGCGGCAGTTGGGTCCCGGTGTCAGCGGGGCACCCCCTTCCCCGCCCTGCATCTGGCAGCGGTCTTCCCACACCAGACCGGTGATGGTGCCTTTGGCCGGCGCGGTCGTCGCGACCGGGGTTGCTCCGACAGGTCCGGTTGGGGCGCCGGGCGATGCCGCGGGTGCCGGCGCCGTGGATGGCCGGGCCGCGGTCGGCCCCTGGGCTTCCCGGGCAAAGACGAAGGTCCCGGTGACACCGTGGACGTTTACAGTGTACGTGCCCGGGGTCAGGCCTTCCACGGGTAGGGCCACGGAGATTTCAAAGGGCGTTGGCGTGGCCGGGCACCCCGTGCTTAGGGCCTGGGTCTGGAGTTGTACGAAGAACACGTTGTCCTGGCGGACGACTTGCATGTCGGAAAAGGCGGTGCAGGGGTCGGGAAGATTCCCCCGAATGATGGCGCTGACTTGAGGAGGGGTGCTCCCTCGTAAGACCACTTCCACGCTTTGGACCTGCACGCCAGCGGGGGCCACGAAGGTGGAAGGGGCCTCGGTCTTGGGCTTGCAACCCCAGAGCAGGACCATGAACATCCATCCAATCCACCCAAGGCTCAGAAACTTGCGTAAGCGAGGGGACATGTTCGCCTCCGTGGGTGAAGCAGCGCTGGAAGGTGCGTTTTCAAGAAAGGTTCCGATCAGGCCCGGCGTTTTTGTCGGCGGTAAAGGAACAGCAGACCACCGCTCAGAAGCAGGAGGCCGGTGCCGCATACCACCAACAGCACCCCGATGCCGCCCAACTGGTGGATGACCGCGGTGGCCACGGTGATGACCAGCCCCGCGATGGCCGGCCACAACCAGATGCCGTCCTTGAGCAAAATTCCCAGCACCAACGCGACCAAGGCTTGAAGGAAGAGTACGATGAAGTAGCCAAAGGTCAGGTCACGGTCCAACCAGGCGACGTAGGAGAGGAAATACATGCCCAACTGGCCCAACAAGGCCCAGGTCTGGGCAAAACCGGGTTTTTGGAAGTGTCGGAAGAGGAGGTACAGGGTCAGCGCCAGAAGGCCCATGAAGGTGCTCAGCCAGAGGACCAGGTGGGGGACCTGCAGCAAATCCAGGGCTTTCCCTGCGCTCAGGAAGAACAACAGGGCGGCTGGCAGGCCGGGCCAGGGCGTGGACAGGGAGACGATGTAGGCTGCCATGACCAGGGCGAAGACGAAGAGGCTCAGCGGCGCGCTGAAGTTGTCTACGGCTAAGGCGGGCAGGAAAAAGAGCAAAATGGTTCCCCATGCCAGGGCACGCAAGGCCCAGCGCCAGCGGGTAAAACGGGCCTTATTGCGTGTAGCCAATATCTGTTCCACCCCAAGAAAGAGCACCGGATACCCGGCAAAGAACAAGGGCCAGTAATTTCCAAGCCCCCACTCGTCCAAAAGCAGCCCTTGGGCCACATAAGTGAAAAGCACGGTCAAACCCGTCCAGAAGGGCATGTCGCCCCCCACGGCCCAGTACAGGAACATCAACCCCGTCATCAGAAGGGCGCTACTGCGAAGCACGCCCGCGAACAAATCGCCGCTGCTCAGGGCAATAACCAGCACCGCAAAAGCAGCAACGAGAGCCAGCGGCAACGTGGCCAACATCCAGGACCGTTTCCCTCGACGCTTCCACAGGGGAACGGTCACACCCATCAACCACGTCAGAAGCACGGGGGCGTACAAATTGAGGGGATGGAAATCGGGCAGGTTCAGCCACATCCAAAAGCGCGTGTAGGTCACCATAACCCAGAACAGGAAGAGGAACCAGGTTCCGGCCCATTGTCCTACAAGCAGGTGGGCCAGGGCCAAAAGGCTGCCCAAGGCCGACCACAACAATGGGGTGATCTCCCCGGTGGAACCGCCAACGACGGTCAGGAAAAGGAGAAAAGCACCGTTCCCGAGAAAGGCCAGATACCATCCCCACCCCCATGGACGGCGCCGTTTCCCTTTCAGCAACCTGAGGAAAGGCAGGGCCAGGGCCATATAGGTCAATCCCACCATTGCGGCCCAGGATTCGGAACGTTCATAAGGCAAAAGCCAAACCAGGGGGAGCCAGAACAGACTCCATCCCAGGCCGATTTCGTCCCATACGGGTATACGCCAGGCGTGCAAAAAGGTGCCAAAAGCCACCAGCAGCAGTAGCCAAGCCAGCGCGAGGGGAATTTGGACGCTCCATTGCTCCAAATTCTCGTTCGCGAAGAGGATAAGCATGGAGAGGGCCAGCACCAGCCCATGGATGCTGTTGAAGACCCCCGCGACCAGTCGGGCCGGCCAGGCCAGTTTGTCGTCCAGGCGGCGAAGGACCAGGGTCCATCCCCACTGCACCACCAGGGCCGCCTGGATGAAAGCATGGCTCCAGGCCTGCCGTTCCACCCCTCGGGGCGTCAGAGCCAGGGCCAGCCAAAACGCGCCCAGTGGCAGGGCCATGGCCGTCAGCACGGCGAAGAAGTGGGAGCGGAACGCCCATGTGCCTATGGCCCACAACGTTCCGACCAGGACAGCCACGCCGAAGAGGAAGAGAAAGCGGGGGAAGTCACCGACGGGTTGCCATAGGTCTTCCAGCACTACGTAAGCATCGGCCCACAAGTAGAAGGTGGCCAGGGCATAGAACACCGCCGCGCCGGGACGGAAGACGAACCACATGCCCACGGCCAGCACGAAGAACAGGAAAGTACCCCCAAACAAGGCCGGCACCCGCATGCTGGGGATGCCCGCCAAAAGGAGGGAGGCCGCGGCCACCAGGAACGCGCCCACGTACACCAACACGTAAGGCAGCAGTTGACCTTCACGCCTCGGCGCGGGGGCCGGGACTGCGGCCGAACGTGCGCTGCGCGGGGCTGGTTCCGGCTCGGCCTCGGGCGAAGGCCCTGTTTGCTTCGCGACGGGCATGGGAGCCGGTGGCGGCTCAGGCTGGTCCGTACCCTCCTCGGTTTGCACGGGGGCCTCGACCGCGGGCACGGCTTCCACGGGTGGTCCCGCAGGCTCCTTTTCCGTTTCCGTCGCGGCTTCCGGTACAGGGGCCTCCGTTGCTGGGCGCTGGGGTTGGTACTTGTGGTAAAGGTCCAGCACCACCGCGGCCGCGGCCGGGTCCACCACGCCATTTTCCATCAGGGTTTTGAGTTCTTCAGCCCGGGCCTGATGCGTGACTCCGGTGAGGGAAGAGAGCCACTCCTGGTAGAACCGCTGGCCCTGGGGTGTGAGCAGCGCGGCCAGGGCCACCTGACGCACCAGAGGGTCCTCGTCGTACAGGGCCAGCCATTCGATGCGCTGCCACACTTCCCAATCAGCAGAGGTGATGTGAAGCAGCGCCTCTCGTATGGCGCGTAGCCGCATGTGGCTCTCGGAATGTCGCAAATTCGCCAAAATGTCCTTGTTTTCCGGCATGACCCTCTCCTCCCGTGCGGTTTACGTGCATCCTTGGGTGGGCTTGGTCACGGCGAAGTGCCGGAGAAAGGCCGTGAACATTTTTATCATAGCACAGAACCTGCAGGGTAGGGCGAAAACCTCGGCTGCCATTTCCACGAAGGACCGGAACCGCAAAAAGCAAAACGGGCGGAAGGGTCCGCCTCCGCCCGTGCGTGGTCATGGGTGCAGGGGTGGCACTCGAGTGTGCCAGTCCGTGGTGCTTTGGTAGGCGTGACCCACGGCAAACAGGCGCGACTCCTGAAAGGGCGGCGCCATGAGTTGCATCCCGATGGGCAGGCCGTCCTGGTCGAAACCCACGGGAAAGGCCAGGCCCGGAATCCCGGCCAGGTTGGCGGGCAGGGTGAAAATGTCTTCCAGGTACATGGCCAGGGGGTCTTGCGTTTTGGAACCCAGGGGGAAGGCGGTGCTGGGCGCGACGGGCGCGGCAATCAGGTCGACTTCCCGGAAGGCTCGCTCGAAATCCCGACGGAACAGGGTGCGCACCTTTTGGGCTTTGGCGTAATAGGCATCGTAATAGCCCGCGGAAAGGGCGTAGGTGCCCAGCATAATGCGCCGCTTCACTTCCGGCCCGAAAAGACGGCCCCGGGTTTTGAAGAAGATGTCCCACATGGTTTCACCCTGGATGCGCGGGCCGTACCGGATGCCGTCGTACCGGGCCAGGTTGGCCGAGGCTTCCGACGGCGCGATGATGTAGTACACGGGTACCGCGTAGGGCGTGTGGGGCAGGGAAATCTCCTGCACTTCCGCACCCAGGCTTTCCAGATGGCGGATGGCCGCGTGCACGGCCGCTTCCACCTGGGGGTGCACGCCCTCAACGAAATATTCCCGGGGCACGCCAACCCGAAGTCCCCGCAGGTCGGGTTCCTGGGAAAGGACCACCTCGGGCACGGGTACGTCCATGGTGGTGGCGTCCCGGGGGTCGAAACCGGCCAGATAGGGGAACAGCAACGCCGCGTCGGCCACGGTTTGGGTGAGGGTCCCCACGGTGTCCAGGGAAGAGCCGTAGGCCACCAGACCGTACCGGGAGACCCGCCCGTAAGTGGGCTTGAACCCCGTCACGCCGCAAAAGGCCGCGGGCTGGCGCACGCTGCCGCCCGTATCCGTGCCCAGGGCCGCGGGCACCATGCGGGCCGCGACCGCGGCCGCGCTCCCGCCGCTGGAGCCACCGGGAACCCGGCTCAGGTCCCAGGGGTTGCGGGTGGGGCCGTAGGCCGAGTTCTCCGTGGAAGAACCCATGGCAAACTCGTCGGTGTTGGTCTTCCCCAGGATGATGACCCCCGCATCCAACAGGCGCTGCACGGTGGTGGCGTTGTACGGCGGAACAAAGCCCTCCAAAATGCGGGAGCCGCAGGTGCAGGGCATCCCCCGCACGGTGAGCACGTCCTTCACTGCCATGGGCACGCCCAGCAAAGGCGGGAGCGTGTCGGGGTCCTGGGTTTTGGCCCGGCGCCGGTCGGCTTCCCGGGCCTGGTGCAGCGCGGCTTCCGGCTCCAGGTGGAGGAAGGCATGAATCCGAGGCTCCAGAGCCTGGATGCGCTCCAGAAAGGCCCGGGTGACTTCTTCCGAGGACACCTCCCCTCGATGCAAAGCCTGCACGATGTCCGTCAGATTCCATTGCCACAAGGGTTTCATGGGCTTCCCTCAACAGGGAGATGGCGCTGCTCTTACCAATCCAGCACCGGAGGCACCCGAAACTGGCCGTCTTCCACGTCGGGCGCGTTGGCCAGCAGTTCCTCGCGGCTCAAACCCTGCTGGGGCTCGTCTTCCCGCAACACGGTGCGGGGCGGCAGCACGCTGGCCGTGGGTGGAATGCCCTCGGTGTCCACTTCCTTCAGGCGCTCGAAGTAATCCAGGATGGCCGAAAGTTGCTTCCGATACTCCTCGATTTCCTCCTCGGTAAGTTCCAGCCGGGCCAGATAGGCGATGTGCAACACTTCTTCACGAGAAAGCATCATGGGGCCTCCGTCTTTCGAGCATCGAGGCGGTGCTGTGGGCGCCAACCCTCGCCCTTGGTCATTCGCTCTGGTCTTCCATGGGAAAGATGGGTTCGGGATGGCGTGCCGCCACCATTAGCCGGAAGAGCACGTACATGCCCAGGAACAAAATGCCCACCATGATGACGCCAAACATCAAGTCCTTCTGGCTCAGAGTCCAGGTGCTTTGGGTTGCAATGGACCACCACATGGTGCCGCCTCCTTGGGGTAAGGGAATGTTTCGTGAACCACCGCTGCGGTCGAGGGAACCTGGGAGGTCCTTTCCGTGCAGGGCATTATACCTCATCCTCGCGGAAGCCCTCGACGACCATGCGCCACTGGGCTTCCCTTTCGCCGGGGCGGAAAGGAAGGTAGAAGGAAACTCGGTCCACCAGGCCGGTATAGCGGGATCGCACCGCCTGGACCAGGTCCTTCCAGGGAGCGAAGATGGCAAACGTGTGCAACATCTCTTCGGTCACCAGCCGGGGCATCTCCTCCCAGCGGCCTTCTTTGGCAAGGCGCCCCAATTGCAGGGCGATGTCCTCCCAGCCGTGAAGTTGGGCCAGCACCCGGTACGCGGGCGTGCTCAGGTAAAAGGCCACCTGCTGCCGCACCAGGGCTTCGAATTGGCCCGCGTCCGGATCGTCGGTGGGGACCACGAACACGCTGACCAGGGCCTGAAAGTCTTCGCGGCGGCGTCCCGCCTGTTGCAGCCCTGCTTCCAGATGAGGCCAGGCAAATTCCCGCAGGTAGCGGGCCGTATGCAAGGCGTGAAAGACCACGCCGTCGGCCACCCGTCCGGCCACCCGCAACATCCCTTTGTTCACCGCGGAAATCAGGATGGGGGGATAGTCGTAAGGCAAGGGATCGGGCTGGAAGAAGGGGGTCATCAGGCTGAGCCGGAAGATTTCCCCGCGATAGCGCAGGGGGACGTCCTCCTGCCAGGTGCGCCAGACGGCCCGAATGGCTTCCACGGTTTCCCGCATACGACGCAGAGGACGGTCCCACACCATGCCGAAGCGCCGTTGGACATGGCCCCGTACCTGGCTTCCCAAGCCCAGGAGGAAGCGCCCCCGGGAAAGGTCTTGCAGTCCCCACCCGGTGTAGGCCAGCACCACCGGGCTGCGGGCGAAGGCCACGGCGATGCCCGTCCCCAGTTCGATGCGCCGGGTGGCCTGGGCGGCCAGGGCCAGGGCCAGGAAGGGGTCGGTCTTGGTCTCGGCCACCCACAGGCCGTGAAAGCCCAGGGCTTCCGCGGCTTGAGCCAGATGGGGCATGTGGGTCAATCGCGGCGCCAGAAAGGTCACGTCGAATTTCAAGGTCATGGAGAGCCTCCCATCGAGGGAATTTGATACAGGACATACGCTCCAGAGGAGGAAAGCGCGACCTGTTGCATGGCTTTGCTGAGGTGCTGGAGGGCTTCCCAATGCTCTTGTGGATAATATCGCGATGGATTCTGGTAGAGAAGGCGGGCACCTCGCCAGAAAATGAGCACGTGGGTGAAGCCCTGCGCGCGCCAGGCCCGCAAGGCCCCTTCGGGCGTGCCGTGACGGTGCAACGCGTGGGGCCAGTGGGCCAGCAAGGTATCCGGGCGCACATAGCGGACGGTTCGGTAACTGCGCGGCTCGAAGAGCAGGAGGATGCGGGCCTCTTCCGGCGCCTGGCGGACCAGTTCCAGGTACTCGCCATACAAAGGGGGAAACCGTCGGTCATAGGCCTCCCGAGATAGGCTTCCCGCGAAGTACGCCGGGCCTTGCATCTGCACCCAGACCAGGGCTTGTTCCAGCACCGCCATCAGAATACCCACCTGGAGGAGCAGACGGGCCACGCGTCGCCAGGGGAGGTCGCCCGGTCGGTGCCATACCCGCAGGCCGTGCAGGGCGTACCCCGCGAGCAGGGCCAGGGGGAAGAGCACGGGGTACAGCAGTCGGGGCTGGCGCAGCAATTCGGACCAGGCCACGCCGTAAAGCCACACCCCCAGCCCGGCCAGCACGAACACCCCCGCGGTGCCCGCCCAGGCGCGGCGCTTGGCACGAGGCTTTCGCCACCAGCGCCAACCCCAGAAAACCATCCACGGCGCCAGGATGAGCCACCACGGCCCGATGCGGGCATCTTCGTACGAGTGGGCGCCCATGCCTGCCACCGTGGTGAAGGGCAGGGCCAGCCACTCCAAAACCTGTAGGCCCAGACCGCTCCCTCCACGCGCATACCAGCGGGCCAAAAAGGGGTCCCATCCTCGGCCCCCGAAGAAGAAGGGGTAGAAGGGATTTCCCATGTACACCGCGTTGCGCACGTACCAGGCGGCGGCCACCACGAGGGCAGGCACGAAGAACCGAAGCAAAGGCTTCCATCCCTGTTTCCGATGGAGGGCCAGGACGAGCACCAGGCCGAAACCCACTGCCGGGACCAGTAGGCCGGTGTATTTGAGACTCGCGGCCAGCCCCGCGCTCATCCCTGCCCAGGGAAGCCAGGCCGGGTGATTGTCTCGGTGATGGCGATACAGCGCGTACAGGGTAGCCAGGGTGTAAAAGGCCAGGGCATAGTCGTTGTAGGCCCAGGAGGCCAGCAGGGGAAGGGAAGGCATACTGAGGAGTACCCCCACGGCAAGCCCGGCCGCACCGCGGCCCACGATTTCTCGCGCCCAATGGTACACCAGCAGCACCGCGGCCCAGGCCCAGGTCAGGTGAAGCACTTTGGCCGCCCGGTCCGCGCGCAGGGCCAGGGCCCACAGGTTCACGAATTCCGACATGCCCAGGTGCCAGAAGTGGGCCACGGGTTCCGGTTGCAATCCACCGTAGCGCAACACCCGTTCGGGCAGGGCCAGATGGTACATCAGCGCGTCGAACGAGGTGGGCGGTAGCAGGGCGAGGAGGAAGGCGATACCGGGCACCGCCAGCAAGACGGGACCACGCGGTTGGGAAAGGAACAGGGCGGCCATATCGCGGCGGAGCGCTTCTCGGTGTTTCCAGGCATACCCGGCACCGGTTGCTACGATCAGGCCCCAGGCAAACTGCAAGACCCCAGGCCGGGCGAGATGCGCCACGGCCAAAATCAGGCCGGCCAGGGACCATCCGGCCATCCCCGCACCTGCCCGGTACAGGCCCCGGTTCCAGGGTGCATCCGGCAGGGGGAGCCAGCGGCCCAGGATGTGGCCCAGGGCCCAGGCGCTTACCAACAGGCCAGCGACCACCCCCAGCACCCACAGGTGGCCGAGCAGGGCCTGAACGAAACGGGACAGCGCGGGTTGATGCTTCCAGGCCATGCCCGCGGTCCACAAGAAGAGGCCCGATATCCAGGCGAGGAAAAGGAGACGGAGCCAGCGCATGGGAGCCTCGTCGGTTGGTGTGCCTTGCTGGGGAATGGGCCTTCACTTGTCCACCAGGCGTCGGAAGTCGCCTTCACGGCAGGTTACGCCCTGGGCGTCCAAATGCTCCAAGAAGGCCAGGGTGAGGCGTCGTGACGTGCCCAGGATGTCTCGAATTTGCGCCACGGTCAGGCCCTGGGGGGCTTGGTGAAGCGCCTGGATCACCCGAGCCTGCCATTGCTGGTAGGTTTCCCGGTCCAGCACGTATTTGTCGTTCAGGGGGATGAGGTGGCCCAGGACGACCAGGGTCTGGTAGGTCTCTTTTCCCAGGGCCTCGATGCACGTCTGGATGTGGGGCGGGCTTTGGGCGTTGCGAAAGCGGGCCAGCAGTTGGCGGAAATTTTCCTGGGTACGTTTCGAGAAACGGGGTTGGTGCTCGGGCAAGGCCACGAATCCCCGATGGAGACGAATGCTTCCGCGCTGCGCCATTGCGTGTAGCCATATACCCCCAACTTCTTCATCCAAACCCAGCCACCCCAAAACTTCACCAACCAAAACCCCCAAACGCTCCGGAAACCGGGCATGATAAGCTACCAATCTCTCCCAAAGCCGCTGCCACCAGGTTTCCCAGGCGACATGCCAAATCCAAACGCGTGCACCCTCATCCGACAGGGGAATGGCCTTACCTTCCTCCACCAGGGAAGCCAAGATTTCACGTGCATCCTGCCCGGCTATTGGAAGGCTCTCGACAGCCGGTTCCGTCAACCAACCCCGATACCGCAAGGCCTGTTCCACAACCTCCCGCGGCGAACCCTGAGCCAAGGCACACAGCCATCCCAAAACCTTTTCGTCAAAACGTTTGTATCGACCCTCTGGATAAGGATTCAACACCCGACCCCCGGCTACCGTGGCTTCCGGCGACGCGCGACGCAAAATGAAGCGGTCCCCGTACTCGGCGACCACGGGCGCCGACAACTCCAGTTGGGCCAGGCCCACCTCGCCGGGCTTCAACGCTTCGGTGCCCAACAAGCGCAATCGAGCCATACCGTCCCAGGTCCATAGATGCAACTTCAACCATTGGTTGTGCTTCAAGGGCACAGGCGCGTCGGACAACACCCGCAGTTCCACATCCAACCGCCGAGTGGGTCGATACGTACCCGGCCCCACCACCACATCCCCTCGCGTGACCTGAGTTTTCTTCACCCCCACCAGGTTCAACGCGGTACGGGCACCGGGCAGGGCCCGCTCCCGGGCCTTCTTGTGGCTTTGAATGCTCCGAATACGCGCCCGCAACCCCCGAGGCAGAATTTCCACTTCCTGCCCCACATGAAAGACACCATCGGTCAGCGTACCCGTCACAATGGTGCCAAAACCGCGCAGAGTGAAGGAACGGTCCACAGGCAGGCGAGGACGCCCCCAGTCGGGACGGGAGGGGACCCGCTCCAGGATTTGAGCCAGCACCTTCTGCAAACGCGCCAGCCCCTGGCCGGTACGGGCCGAGACCCGGACGATGGGCGCCTCGCGCAAGATGGTTCCACGCAACAGGTCACGTGTCTCCTCTTCCACCAAATCCAACCATTCGGAATCCGGCGCCAAATCGATTTTGGTCAAAGCCACAAGGCCGTGGGAAACGCCCAGCAAATCCAGGATGGCCACATGCTCCCGGGTTTGCGGCATCACCCCCTCATCCGCGGCCACCACCAACAAAACGGCATCCACCCCACCCACCCCGGCCAGCATGTTGGCAATGAAATCGTGATGGCCCGGCACGTCCACGATGCCCACCTCCACCCCGTTGGGCAGGGTCAGGTAGGCGTACCCCAAATCGATGCTCATTTCCCGTTCCCGCTCTTCCTTCAAGCGGTCCGGGTGCACGCCTGTCAGGGCTTCCACCAGGGTGGATTTACCGTGGTCCACATGACCGGCCGTGGCCAGGGTGCGCATTACGGGGCCTTGAAAGCCTTGAGCAGGCGGTCGAACTCTTCCATCCATGTCCGCGCCAGATGATGCAGTTCCTGAAGGCGTTTCTGGGTCTGCTCTTGCAGCATATCCACCAGGTCCTTGACCTGAGCCAGCGCCTCTTCGTGCACATCAAGGAGGTTCTGGTGCTGATCCAACCGACGCAGCACCTCATGGTGTTGCTCTTCGTAGGAGAGTTGGAAAGTGGCCCAGCGCTTTTGTTCGTCGGCCCGGAAGGTCAGCCATTCCTGGCGGAAGCGGTCTTCGGCCAGACGTTGCATCTCGGCCACTTCGTGGATGCGCCGCTCCATGCGCTCCACCAAATCCTCCAGACGTTCCCGGGCCCGGTTCAATTCCTGGCGAAACGCATCCAGGGCCTGCATCTGCCTTTCCAGGCGCTGCATCAAGTCCCCCACCGCCTGGATGCGCGCTTCCCACACTTTCCATTCCTTGGCATATTCGGCCTGTTGACGTCCCACTTTGTCCAGGAATTCCCGTTGCTCCCGGCGACGCTCTTCCTCGGCCGCGTACACTTCCTGCAGTCGCTGTTCCATCTTGCGCAAAGTCTCGCCAAACACTGCCTGCGCGCCGGCCAGTTCCTCCAGCCGTTTGCGCAATGCGGTCAGGTCGTGTTGCATTTCCAGAAGACGTCGCGCGTTGCGCTCCTGGGCTTCTTGCAACAGACGAACGACCTGCATCCGCTCTTCCTGACGGCGCTCCAATTCCAGTAAATCCGCGGCCACCTGGTCTATTCGACGGTGAATCTTTTGGTCCTCCTCTTCCCGAAGGCCAATCCGCTGGTCCAGCGTCTGCAACGCCTTGATGTCCTCCCGCAGCGCGGCGATTTCCTGCGTCAGACGGGCAAAGGTGGTGCGCATTTCATTCTGCAGGGCCTGAAGTTGCCCCTCGATTTTGCGCTGGAACCCTTCCTGACTGTGACGCCACTCCTGTTCCCACCGCTGGAATTGCTCTTCCAGGGCCTGGATGCGCACCTGCAAGGTGCTCCACTGGGCCAGTTCGTCCAGGGCTTCCTGCAATTGGGTTTCCAGGGCCTGGAACTGGCCCTCCAGCCGCACCATGCGTTCCTGCAGGGCCATGAGTTGCGCCCGATCCTTGCGTTGCTCCTGTTCCAGCCAGGTGAAACGTTGTTGCCATTCGTTTTCGGCCATAGGGGTCCTCCTGAAGCAATCAGCGGTTAGCCGTCAGCCGTCAGCGGCCGGTGATGACACATCCGCATAGTATGTTCGCACATTCGCCCATTCGCTCATTCGCTCATTCGTCCCCGTTGGGTTCCAGGGGGAGCCATGGGGGCAGGTCGGCCTGGTGTTCTCCCCTGGCCAGTTCCTCCAACAAGCGCCGGGCACGCCTTTCCAGGTGGCGAGGCACCATCAGGCGAATTTCCCCAAAAGGCCCCAGGTAAAGGCCCAGGGCACGCGCGGCCCCTTCTTGCAACAGGCGCACGGGCACCCCCTGGGCTTCCAGGAATCCCCGCACGATTTCCGCCTGAATGGGGTCCGAAAAGGCTGCAATTTCCTTCCAGTCCACCGTACCACCTTTGGGACCGACCGAAACGCATCGGAAGGTCCGGCAATGCCGAAAGCAATCTCGAATTGGCGAACGGGCCAAATCAGGTATAATGATACCCGTTCTGGCGCAAAGCGCAATTTTCACACGAGGGAGCACCAATGGTCACGGCCACGCCCTGGGTCAAGGAAGATTACTGGGAACAATTCACCCTCACCGACGAGGACCTGGAGTTCTTCTACCAGTACATGTTAGAAAAGGAAACGCCCCTTTCCGCGGAGGACCTGGCCCGCGCGCTGATTCGCGAGCGCATTCGCCAGGAGCAACGCCGCATCGAAGAACGCTGGCAGTCCAGCCAGGCCGTGTACATGCCCAAAGAACGCTACCAGGTCGGGCAGACTCTGGTCTTCCCCGCTTTGAACTGGATGCAGGGCGAAGTCATCGGCATTCGGGAAGGTTACCACCCCGAACAAGGGAAATTCGAGGTCATTCGGGTGCGCCTGGAAAACGGCCAGGAGAAGGAATTCGCCGCGGGGCTGGCGAACCATGTGCTCAATCAGCCCCCACGGCTGGAGGACGTGCCCGTCTTCCAGCCTGAATGGGTGTGGGAGCACTACGGTCAGGAAATCACACGGCAAATCGACGAGGCCCTGGCCCAACAACCCGGCTTCATCCGCATCGCGGACCTGTGGTTCCGGGAGGAACTCCTGGTTCCCATCGAGGAGCGACACCTCATCCTGGCCGACGCGGTATTGGACCTGGCCGGGGGCGGCCCTCTCAACACCGAAGACATCCTCAAAGAACTGGATCTGCCCGAAGACCTGCCCAAGCGCCTGGTGCTGTTTTCCCTGGCTCGGGCCTTGCAAGAGGACCCTCGCTTCGACGAGGTCGGTCCGGCCGGCACCATCCGCTGGTTCCTGCGCCGCATGGAACCCGAGGCCATCTGGCAACCCCCCATGCATCTGGACTACGTGCCCATTCCCTACGACCCGGAAATCCTTCCCGAAGAGTTGCGGGAACTGGAAAGGCGCCTGCACGACGAGCATTCGCCACCCCCGGAGGAAGCCATCGGCGAAGTAGAAAGCATCGAGGTGCCCCTGATTTACCCCCACTGGCGGGTGGGTTCCCTGCCCCTGGACGCCTACCTGGAACGCCTTTTCCCTCGAGCCTACCAGGCCCAGCGGGTATATTTCACCTTCGTGGACGCGGAGACGGGACGGCGCTTCCCCGGCTGGGTGGTCCAGGGCCATCGTTTCGTATACGGCCTGCGCGACTGGTACCAGGCGAAAAAGGCCATCCCCGGGGCGCGCGTCCGGGTCATGCGGACATCCCAGCCGGACGAAATTCTGGTTTCCACCGAAACCCGCCGCATGATTCGGGAATGGATTCGCACCGTCCGGGTGGACGAAAAGGGCCGACTGCACATCGGTTTGGAGAACCGGCCCATCGGCGTGCGCTACGACGAGCACATGGCCTTTTTGGTGCCGGACCCCGAAGCCCTGGACCGGGTCTGGAAGCGCATCCGGGATGAGCGGCGCCCCTTTGAAGAATTGGTCATGCAGGTGATGCGGGAGTTGAGCCGCCTGACCCCCGGCGGCCACGTCCATGCAGCGGAGCTCTACGCGGCCATGAACCTGCTGCGACGCACACCGCCCGGCCCCATCTTCGCGCTGCTGGTGTCCCGACCCTGGTTCGAATACGAGGGGAACCTCTACTTCCGCCTGGCGACCGAGGCCGCGTCGTGAAGGCTTCCGACGGCCGACGGCCAACCGCTGACCGCTGGCGGCTGACCGCTGACGGCTGACTACCAAACCCCATCGGGAGGCACAACGGCATGACCCCACGCGCTCGGGTACTGCGCCCAACCCTGGATACCCCCTTCCACATCGACTTCGAGTGGTGGCAGGCCCACGACCGCAACTGGCACCTGTTCTTGCGGCAATTGCTGTGCCCGGAACATCAGGAAATGCTCCGAAGCGAAACCAACGGCAGCGAGATGTTCGACTGGGTGGACCCGGAAACCGCGGAAGTGTACCGCATGGACCGGTTGCAGTATTACATCACCTCCCATTGCGCCAAACAGCCCGATTTCCTGCGGGGCCGATACCCCCTGGTGGAACGGGCATTCCGTCTGCTCCTGGCCCACGGCAACACCCCCATGACGCCCCGCCAGATGGCGGAAGCCCTGGGCGTGCCTCCCACCACCCTGTTGCGGGTACTGGCCAGCCCCCGGGTGTACCGGGGCATCCGCCCTGTATTGGGTTGAGCGGTAAAGCGATAGGGCGGTAAAGCGGTAAAGCGATAGGGCGGTAAAGCGGTAAAGCGATAGGGCGGTAAAGCGAAGAAGCGGTAGAGGGATGAGGGGGATGGGCCGACCGCCGATCGCCGTCGGCCGTCGGCGATCGGCCAACCGCCAACGGCTACCGGCCACCGGCCGCCCGCTCCAACACCCCTTCCAGCACGGGCATCACGTTTTCGAAGGAGAACACCCGGGAAGCCACCCAAAAGTTGTGATCCACCACCTCCCGGCGCAGCCCGGGGTCCATCACCTGCTCCACGAAGGCCTCCACCACCTCGGGCGTTACCGCCTGGTCCATTTCCGCAAAACGAAAACCGTGGGGACGGATGTCCCGGTCGTAAATGGGATAGCGGTTCACCAGGATGGGCAACCGCCAGTACACCCCTTCCAGCAGGGCGTTGCCAAAGCCCTCGTACTTGCTGGGGTAGGTCATGGCATCGGCCTGGGCGTACACGTCGTTGAGGGAAAAACGGATGCCCGCCCGGGGCCGGGCCCGCTCGCCCACCAGGGGCGCGATGTAGAGCAAAGGTACCTGCAAGGCCCGGGCCTTCTCCCGCAAGGCCCGGAGATACTCCATGCCCTCGTCCCCTGCCGGGTGGGTAACGACCAGCACGGGGCGCCGGCCGCGCAGCACCCGCTGCCACCGGGGTTGACGCAGGCAGTACAGCACTTCCAGCGCCCACTCGATGCCCTTACGGGGCACCACCCGGGTGGGCTGCACCACGAGCAGGTCCTCCGGGGAAAGGCCCAGGTAGGCCCGCAGAGCCAGGCCGTTGTGGGGCGGCGGCGGGCTGTGAAAATCCATCACGTTGGGCACCACCACGCTCGCCACGCCCTTGCGCGCCCGCAGCGCCTCCCGGGCCGGGGTGTTGATGACCACGTGTTGCAGGTTGGGCAGCACCGGCGGAAAGTGCGCCTGCAGCAGTTGGGGAAGTTGCGCGTGCGCGAAGCGCGCTCTTTCCCAGAAAAAATCATGGTGATGGGCCACCGCGGGCAGGCCCGTGCGCCGGAGGAAGCGGGTGACGGCCACCCCCAAAGGCACGTGCATGGGAATGGCCAGCACGTTTTGCAGCACCAGTACCTGGATGCCGAAACGCTCCACGAAGGCCTCCAGGTGCCCCTCCAGTTCCCGGGCCATCCCGTCAATTTCCCGGCGCAGCCATTCCCGGTCCTGGGGCTGCCGGGAGAAAAAGCGCCGTTGCAGCGCCTGCACCCGGGGATGACGGAAGTGGAACAGGGGCACCTCCATGCCCGGCGGGCCTTCCGGGTCCAGTTCCCCGGCCAGGTAGAAGACCCGATGTCCCATGCGGCGGAACATCTCCGCCCACTTGGCCGTCTCCAGCGAGACGCCGTCCAGCCCGGCAAGCCGCGTGGAAAGGAAACCGATGCGCATGGCTGTTACCTCATGATGGTCGATGGTCGTTGGTCGATGGTCGGTGGTCAGTGCGTCGTCCCCGGCTCCCTACAACTGCCCACCGCCGACGGCCGACGGCCGACTGCGGACTGCCCACCGCTCACTCATCCTTCCGCACCCGGCTCCACACCCAGCGGGCCAGGGCGCCCAGGCCCGAAGCCACCAGGGGCAGGGCCACGGCCAGGGCGAGCAGCCATCCGAGCGACAGGTTGCGAAAGGCCTCTTCCAGGAAGTCTTGAAGCACGCCCTGGACCGCGGGGAGCAGTGCCAGCAGGGCCCCGGACAACACCAAGAAAAACAGCGCCACCGCGCCCACCCCGGTGGTGACCAGCACCTCTCGAGCCACCTGCTTCCACCGGGGCGGGGGCGGCGGGCACAGGGGGTCTTGCAAAGGCAGGCCCTGCTCCTGTGCCGCTTCGTAATGGGGGAGCAGGGTTTCCAGGTCCCAGGCCGCCGCCCGGCGCACCTGCCTGTCCCCGTCCCGCAGGGCCTGAAGCAGGCGGACGGTCCACCGTTCTGCCACCGCTGGGTGCCGGGCCGCGGCCTCCCCCAGCCTCCCCAGGGCCTCGGCTGCGGCCTCGCGTACCTGCCAATACTCATCCCACAGGGCCTGGAGCAGGGCGGGCAGCACCTCCGGGTGCCGGGCCGCGGCCTCCCCCAGCCTCCCCAGGGCCTCGGCCGCTGCTTTGCGTACCCGCCAATCCTCGTCCTCCCGCAGGGCCTGGAGCAGGGCGGGCAGCACCTCCGGGTGCCGGGCCGCGGCCTCCCCCATCTTCCCCAGGGCCCAGGCCGCCGCCTGGCGAACCCACACATTCTCGCCCTTCCGCAGGGCCTGGAGCAGGGCGGGAAGCACCTCCGGGTGCCGGGCCGCGGCCGAAGTCCTGGGGAATCTGGGGAAAGCGGCGGCTCGGCACCCGGA
>JALWJZ010000002.1 GCA_026996855.1 Anaerolineales bacterium | reverse complement strand
GGATATGCTTGATCATGGCGAGCCTCCTGGTATGGGATTGTGGGCTTTTTAATCTACCCTGGAGGCTCGCTTTCCTTTCTCCGACTTGTCCAAACTCTTGTCCATACCCCAGTCGCTGTTGAAATTCGGCCGCGAAACGGGCGTTTTGCATGTTCGAACAAATACGCACACAAAGCCACGGAGAACACGCGTATCCGCTGAAGAAGGCCGACATTTTCTCTGTGTTCTCTGGGACTCCGTGAGAAAAGGCGACGACTTTTGCCGTTTTTGGTGGATTTTGAAAAACGCGTGGCCGCGGAATGCCCCGTTTTCCCAAACGGGGAAAATCCGGTATCATGGCGAGGAAGACGTTGCACTTTTTCATTTCAGGAGCCGCGACCATGGCATGGGTGCATTATCCTTTCACCGCCATTGTGAACCAGGAAACCATGAAAAAGGCCCTGCTCATCGTCGCGGTGGACCCTGGCATCGGCGGGGTGCTGCTGCGGGGTGAGCGGGGAACGGGGAAGTCCACCGCGGCCCGTGCGTTGAGCGATTTGCTTCCTCCGCTGCGGGTGGTGGCGGGCTGTCCCTTCCATTGCGACCCCGACCGCCCCGACACCTGGTGCCCCTGGTGCCGGGAAAAACAGGCCCGCGGGGAACCCATCACCGAGGCCCTCATCCCCACGCCCTTTGTCAACCTGCCCCTTTCGGTGACGGAGGACCGCCTGGTGGGCACGCTGGACATCGAAAGGGCCTTGAAGGAAGGGGCGCGGGCCTTCCAGCCCGGTTTGCTGGCTCAGGCCCACCGCGGGGTGCTGTACATCGACGAGGTGAACCTTCTGGACGACCACCTGGTGGATTTGCTCCTGGACGTGGCCGCCATGGGCGTGAACGTGGTGGAGCGGGAAGGTATCTCCTTCACCCACGCGGCCCGTTTCGTGCTCATCGGCTCCATGAATCCCGAGGAGGGTGACCTGCGGCCCCAGTTGCTGGACCGTTTCGCCCTTTCCGTGGAGGTGCAGGGGGTGCGGGACCCGGCCTTGCGCATGGAAATCATGGAGCGCAACCTGGCCTTTGCCCAGGACCCGGAGGGTTTCCGGGCGCGCTGGGCGGAGCAGCAGGAGGCCCTGCGGACGCGCATCGTGCGGGCGCGGGAAGTGCTCCACCGCATCCGCCATACGCCTGAAGACCTGGAAGTCATCGCGCGCATGGTGACCCGTTTGCAGGTGCCGGGGCAGCGCGCGGAACTGGCCATGTTGCGCGCGGCCCGGGCCCACGCAGCCCTGGAGGGCCGTGAGGCCATCACCGCGGAGGATATCGCCCTGGCCGCGAGCCTGGCCCTGCCCCACCGCTTGAAGCGGGACCCGTTGGAACCCATGCCCGAAGCGCCGGACTGGCACGCGCTTTTGCAAGAAGCCTACCGCCAGTTGCAGGCCGCACGCGCGGCTCAGTCCGGGTCGCGCGGGGAGAAAGTAAAAAAAGGGCTGCCGCGGGGGTGAAGGAGGCCGCTTCGGCTCCGGCCCTCGCGAAGCCCGTGCCTCCCGTGCCCGGCCCCACCATTGCCACCGCTCCCTCAAGCCAGGGGCCCAACAGCGTCACCACCGATACCCTTCGGGTGCATCTCCCTGCCTGGGCGGCCCCGCCGCGACGGCGCAAGACCGCCACCCGGGGGCGTCGCGCTCGCACGCGGCGCATGGACCGGCGGGGACGCTACATTCGCGCCCGCCTGCCCCGGGGCCGGGTGCGAGATGTGGCCTGGGACGCGACCCTGCGCGCCGCGGCCGTGCACCAAAGGCGCCGCGCCCCCGGCCCTACCCTGTGGCGCCTGACCCCGGACGACCTGCGGGAAAAGGAGCGCTCGGCTTCGGGCGCGCACCTCATCCTCTTCGTGGTGGATGCCTCCTGGTCCATGGCCGTTTCGGGTCGCATGGAGGCCACCAAAGGGGCGATTCTCACTTTGCTGGAAGAAGCCTACCGTCGCCGTGACCGGGTGGGCTTGATCGTGTTTCGTCGGGAAGGCGCGCAGTTGGTGCTGCCGCCCACCCGTTCCATTCAGCAGGCCCGCCGGGTGCTGAGCCGGGTTCCCGTTGGGGGAAAGACGCCCCTGGCTGCGGGCCTGGCCCTGGCTTTCCAGGTGATTCAACGGGAAAAGACGAAAGACCCTGCCTTGCAGCCCCTGGTGGTGCTCCTCACCGACGGCGCGGGCAACGTGCCCTTGCATGGCGGCAACCCCCTCCAGGAGGCCTACACCTGGGCGCGAAAATTGCGGGCGCTGGGTGCCTCCGCACTGGTGGTCAACATGGAGCAGCCGGAGTTCGACCGGGGCCTGGCGCAAAAACTGGCCACGTATTTGCAGGCCCCCTGCCTGACGCCCCTGGAATGGACCCCGGAATACCTGGCCGCGCAGGTGCGGCGCCAAATGCAAAAGGCGTAACGCCCGGTGCGTTGTTTCAACCACGCTCAGGAGGAAACGTCCCCATGACCGTCCAATGGCTTCCCCCCGAGGAATTTTTGTTCGTGGTGGCCCGTACCCCGCTGGTTGCCATGGACCTGTTGGTGCAGGACGCCGAGGGACGGGTGCTGTTGGGCATCCGGCGCAACCGCCCCGCGCAGGGGTACTGGTTCGTTCCCGGCGGGCGCATCACCAAGGACGAGCCGCTGGCCCACTCCTTTGCCCGTATCACCGAGAGCGAACTGGGCACGCGTCTGGATTTGGCCCAGGCGCGCTTCCGGGGCGTGTACGAGCATTTCCATCCCGACAACTTCGCCGGCGTGGAAGGCGTGACCACCCATTACGTGGTGCTGGCCTACCAGGTGGATGCCGGGTTGTTGCGGGTGCCCCTTCCCCAGGACCAACACGCCGAATACCGCTGGTGGCCGGTGGCAGACCTGCTCCGGCACCCCAGGGTGCACCCCTTTACCAAGGCGTATTTTGAGCGGTAAGGCGGTAGAGCGGGAAGGCGGATATGCGGATGAGCGGATATGCGAACGGCCAACGGCCACCGACCAACGACCCACTGCCCACTGATCACTCTCCACTTCCCATCTCCAAAAGGTGGCTTTGCACGTAAGGCCATACGCGGGGGTCCAGCCATTCCCCGGTGAGATAACGGGGGTACACGGCCAGCCGTTCCTGCAAGACGAAACCCGCTTCTTCCGTCACCCGGCGCAGTTCCTCCAGTTTGGGCCAGGGGGCCTCGGGGTTGATGTGGTCCACGGTCACGGGGGAAACGCCGCCCCAGTCGTTGGCCCCGGCCAGCAGGTACACGCCGTAGGCATCGGGCGCGAGGTTGGGCGGGGCTTGCAGGTTCATCTCCGGGCCCAGAACCAGCCGGGCCACGGCCAGGGTGGCCAGCATGTCCCACAGGGAAGGTTCCGGCCGATCGCGGAAACGGATGTCCGGCTTGGCCCGAAAGTTCTGCACGATGACTTCCTGGATGTGGCCGTAGCGGGCGTGCAGGTCCGCGATGGCGAACAGACTGTCCACCCGTTCCTCCGGGGTTTCCCCGATGCCGATGAGGATGCCGGTGGTGAAGGGAATGCGCAGGCGTCCCGCGTCTTCCATCATGCGCAGGCGCACCCGGGGGTCCTTGTCCGGGCAGCCGTGATGGGCCTGGCCCGGCTCCATCAGCCGGGGGCTGACGTTTTCCAGCATCAGGCCCATGCTGGCGGCCACGCCTCGCAGGCGGGCCATTTCCTCGTAGGTGAGCACGCCGGGGTTGAGGTGGGGGAGCAGGCCGGTTTCTTCCAGCACCCGGCGGGCCATGGCCTCCAGGTAGGCCACGGTGGAAGGATAGCCCAGGCGGCGGAGCCATTCCCGGGCCGCGCGGTGCAGGGCTTCGGGGCGGTCGCCCAGGCTGAACAGGGCCTCGCGGCAGCCGTGGGCCGCACCGTGGCGGGCGATGGCCAGCACTTGGTCCGGGGTCAAATAGCGGGCCTCGGGGTGGCCGGGCGGTTTGGCGAAGGTGCAGTAGGCGCATTTGTCCCGGCACAGGTTGGTCAGGGGGATGAACACGTTGCGGGAGTAGGAGACCACCCGACCGTGCCCCCGGTCCCGCCAGGCCGCGGCCAGAGCCATGACCTGGACCAGGGCGGTGCCCCGGGCGTGAATCAGCAGGTAGGCTTCCTCGCGAGTGATGGACCCCCGGGCTTCGACCTGCTCCAGCACCCGGCGCACAGCGTCTCGGTTGGGAGCAGGGACGGTACGGTGGTGGACGATGGTGGGGAGGTTCATGGGTGTCCTCCACGGGGCCGAATTGCGTGTAGCCATATACTCAGAATCCGCAAAACCCGAAATTGCTTTCCAACACCAGGAACGCCCCACGCCTTCAGCGTTCCCTCAACGTCCAAGGATGTATCCCGGTATGGCCTTCCACCGTTCCCAGGTCCATAGCGGTCCGCGGGTCACCAGGGCCACCTTTTCCCAAAGGGCGGATAGCGTGGGGTCTTGCAAACGGCTTTCCCCGGTAACCAGGGTGGGGATGTACCCCTTGGGGATGTCCCGCTCGTAGTGGCCGGGCCGCCAGATGCGCCCGTCCGCGTCGGGCAGGCGGGCCAGGAAGGGGTCCACCAAAGCCCAGGTGTCCACCACGGTTTTCTCCACCCCCGCCCAGTAGCCAAACATGCCGATGCTGTCCACCACGGCTGCTTTCAAGGGCGAGTGGCGCACCGCGTAGCCCTGGCGGCTCCAGCCGTACACGGGGAAGAAGGGGTAGGGCTTCCCCTGAGCATGGTAGGCCAGATAGGCCACCAGGGACGACGCGGCATGGTATCGCCCCCGTTCGTCGATGACGCCGTCGGTGGTTTGCCAGGGCACGGAGTGAATAAGGGGGCTTTTGAGGGGTGCGTGGGGTGCGCTCCAAATGGAAACGAGCACCGCCAGGGAAACCCACCAGGCCGTTCGGGGTTGTATCTGGCCCGACTTCAGCGCGCCCACCCAGGCCACCAGGAAGGCCGGACCCAGAAAACGGCCCAGCATGAAGTCGCCCCCTACCCAGGCCACGTAGCCCAGGTGCAGGGCCAGGCCCGCGGCCCAGGGCCGGCCGGCGGGCTGGACCATCCACAGGTGGATGCCCGCCAGGGCTACGAGAAGGGTCCAGGGGTCCAGTTGCAAATGGGCCAGGTAGTACAGCCACCCCTGGTGCAGAAGGTCCAGGCGGGGGATGCCGATGTTCAGTTTGGCGTAAGCCGGGTTGGGGAGCGGCGTGCCGTAGTACACGGTGGCGAAGGCCGTCCAGGCCAGCAAAGGCGCGAACGCGAGCAGGGTTTTCCCCAGGAAAAGCCGAAGCGGGGTTTGGCGGGCGCGTTGGTACAGATGGGCCAAGAGCACCGGTCCGGCCAGGGTGCAGGCCACGTCGTAGCGGGCCAGGGCCAGCCAGGCCCAGACCGCGGGCACGGCCCAGGGGTGCGTCTGGCGCTTTTCCCAGGCCCAGAGCAGGGCCACCAGCAACGCGTAGACCAGGGGCGTTTCCAGGCCCGAAGAGGTGTAATCGAAGAACCCGATGCTGGCCGTGAACATGAGGGCGGAAAGCATCCGAAACACGGGATGGGGCATCCAGGGGCGCAAAGCAACCCAAACCCCCGCGCTCAAGAGCAGGCTGAAAATTTGGGCCACCAGGTACGCGTCCGGGAGGAAGGCCCGGCCCCACACCAGCGCAAAGTACCACAGGGGGCTGGTGAAGGCCTGTACCCGCCAGCCGGGGTTGTACACCGGCCCATAGCCCGCGTACCACATCTCCACACTACGGAAATAAATGAACGCGTCGTCTGCGGCCCAGGCCACTTTGAGCCAGGTGAAAAGGAGCAGGCCGACCAGGAAGGGGTCCAGCCAGCGGCGCTGGAAAAGGGCAAAAACCGCGGCGAGAGGCCGAACCCGGACCGCGGATGGTCCCTTCATCCCGTGCCCCAATCGCGAAGGTAGAGGAAATCGTAGCCCACGGTGCGGTGGCTGAGTTTGGCGATGGGCGGCATGATGCGCTTGTAATGATTGCGCCGCACCCGTTCTACGATGGCCTGCACCACTTCAGGGGGAAAGCCCAGGGCCACCACCTCTTCTGGCGTGTAGCGTTCGTCCACCAGGCGATAGAGAATCTGGTCGGCCAGCCGGTAGGAGAAGCCCAGTTCGCCTTCGTCGGTCTGGCCCACCCACAGGTCCGCGGAGGGGGCCTTGTTCACGATGACCTGGGGAACCCCTACGGCTTCGGCCAGTTGCCATACCTGGGTTTTGTACAGGTCGCCGATGGGGTTGATGGCATAGGCCGCGTCGCCGTACAGGGTGGTGTAGCCCAGCAGGATTTCCGTCTTGTTCCCCGTGCCCACCACCAGGCCGCGAAAGGCCGCGGAGTGGTCGTACAGCACGATCATGCGGGTGCGGGCCATGACGTTGCCCCGCCGCACTTGGTCCGCGTCGGGTGCGTAGCGTTCCAGGTAGGCATCCACCATGGGGGTGATGTCCACGGTGCGGCTTTGCACGCCGGTCTTTTCGATGACCAGTTGGGCGTGCTCCAGCGACTCCGGCGACGAGGTCCTGTAAGGCATGCGCAGGGCCAGCACGTTCTCTGGCCCCAGGGCCTCCGCGGTCAGGAAGCACACCAGCGCGGAATCCACACCGCCGGAGACGCCCACCACCGCGCGCTGGAAGCCCGCGCGCGTGATTTCCGTGCGGATGAAATCCACCAGGATGCGGCGAACCAGGTCGGTATGGATGGACAGGTCCACCCAGGGCGGGGAAGGGCGCTCGGTCATGGGGTGCTCCTTGGTCGAGGGTGGTCGTCGGTTCCCGAAATCACAGACGAGGGGCTTTGGGCAGGCCCCGCTGTTCCAGGATGCGGGCCAGTTCCCGCTGGAAGAGGGAGGTGCGTTCGTCCCGAAGCAGGGGAAGCCGGGCCCGGGCGCGGTGCAAGTCCCGGAGGTCCACCTGGTAGAGCGTCATGGAAGGCTCATGGTACGGGGCCTGGACCAGGAGGGTGCCGTCCGGGCCGTACAGCGCGGACCCACCCCAGAAGTGAATGCCGTCTTCGAACCCTACCCGATTGGCGAACGCGGTGAACACGGTGAACAGCCCTGCGTAGGCCTGGACCACGTTTTCCACCCACCGGGCCACGCCGAGTTGGGCCGAGGCCGGCACGATACCCCGACCCGGCGAGGCGGTGGGGAAGAGCATGACGTCCGCGCCGTCCAGCCAGAGTAGGTAGGGGGGCGACACGTGCCAGAAATCTTCGCAAATGAGCATACCGAAGCGGCCGAAACGGGTGTCGAAGGCCGAAACCCGGTCGCCCCAGGCGAAGAAGCGGCCTTCGTCGAACATGCCGTAGGTGGGCAGATACACTTTGCGGTGCACGTGGACCACCTGGCCCCGGCTCAAATAGGCCGCGCTGTTGAAAAAGCGGGAGCGGCGGTCCTCTTCCACGAAGCCCACCACCAGGTCCACCTCTTTGCTGGCCTCCAGCAACGGGCCGAAGGCGGGGTCGTCCGGGCGGGGCTTGCGGGCCACGGTGGGGACCAGATCCTGCACCAGGTAGCCCGTAAGAGAGAGTTCGGGGAAGACCACCAGGTCCGCGCCCTGCTCGCGGGCGCGGCGAATCCATTCCAGATGGCGCTCCAGGTTGACCTGCACGTCGCCCAATCGGGTCTGGAACTGAACCAGGGCGATGGTGAAGGGCATGGGGTACTCCTCCGCGGGGATGTCCGGCAAATCATGCGTATTATACCGGGCCGCGTTCGGACAGGCGCGGCAAGTCGTGCAGGTGCCGGCCTCGCCGCCTCGGGCGGAGCGGTTGAGCGTGCGGTTGCAGGTGCCTTGCAGGTTCTTTGAAGGCTTTTTGCAGAGAAGGCCGTATAGGTTCGCTTCTATGATGAAGATGGGTACCCCGTTGCTCCTGGTCCATTTCCTTAGAAACGACGATGGGAGGAGGATGATGGACCGCGTTGGATGGCGACTTGGATGGAGCCTGGCGTTGCTTCTGGCAATGACCGTGGCTTGCGGGAGGACGCTCCAGCCCACGGAGGCACCCACCTCACCGCCTCCGGCGACGTCCCCGGTGGAAAGCACGCCGCCCACGGCCTCGCCGCCACCCCTACCCACGGCCACACCCCAGCCTGTCCAGATTCCCCCCGAAAGCCCCTGGCTGGATTTGGCTCGGGTTGATTTTCGGCTCACCTGGGACCCACAAGCGGTGGCCGAGATATGGGACGTACCTACAGGGGACACCCTGTTGACCCGGGAAGGGGCCGTCTATGCCACCGCCGGCGACGCGTACGCGCGCAATGTGTACGAGCGGCCCTTCACGCCCGTGACCCAAGACGCGTTCTGGCCCGACCTGGACATCCGCTACGCGCGGGTGGCCCGCGAGGGCGAGTGGCTGTACGCGCTCATCGAGTTGCACGGCCTGC
>JALWJZ010000001.1 GCA_026996855.1 Anaerolineales bacterium | reverse complement strand
TCTTCACCCTGCACGGCCAGCACTACCGGGAAGACGTGCTCCATCAAGGACGCCTGTCCTCCACCGTGCTGCCCGGCTTCTGGCTCCAGGTGGAATGGCTGTGGCAGGACCCCCTGCCTTCGGAATGGGACCTTCTGAAGCGCATTTTGGCGGGCTCGAGCGACCAGGAATCCACGCGCTAAAGGGTTGTCGGGAAGCGCCAGGTATCTTCCCAGATGCTCTCGAAAGACGTGTGAAGGAGGCATTTCCCATGAGACCCCTCACCATCGGCGTATTGGCCCTGCAAGGCGACTTCATCGAGCACGAAGCCATGCTTCGCGGCCTGGGTGTGCAGGTGCGCCAGGTGCGTCTACCCGAACACCTGGAGGGCCTGGACGGCCTCATCATCCCTGGCGGGGAATCTACCACCATGGGCAAACTGGCCGTGGAGTTTGGACTCATCGAACCCCTGCGCCGCTTCGGTCGGGAAAAGGCCATCTGGGGCACGTGCGCGGGGGCCATCTTCCTGGCCAAGGACATCCACCGGGACCAGCCCATCCTGGGCCTGATGGACATCGTGGTGCAACGCAACGCTTTCGGGCGCCAGGTGGACAGTTTCGAAGTGGACATCCAGGTGCCCGCGCTGCAGGTGGTGGACCCGGAACCCCGGCCTTTCCACGCGGTGTTCATCCGAGCCCCCATCATCGAAAGGGTGAACCCGCCCGCGGAAGTGCTGGCCACGCTGGAAGACGGCACCATCGTGGCGGCCCAACAGGGCCATTTGCTGGCCACCTCCTTTCACCCGGAGCTCACCGACGACGACCGCTTCCACCGCTACTTCCTCCATCTGGTGCAACAGGCGCGAGAAAAGCAACCCCCCGTAGTACCAAGCACCGCCTCGGACAACGGTCGCTAAGCGACAGGGGGAGGAGGGTTTTCCCCCGCCCCCTTGCCAGGTTTTACCCAAAGGGAAAGCACCTTGCATAGACCCACCCTCGAACGCTTCAAGCACTTTTTCAAAGAAATTCGGGCCCGTTTGGGTCTTTTGCTCCGACCGGGCTTGGGCATCAAACGCTGGTTCCTGGCCTTGCTGATCGGCCTGGTTTTGCTGGCCGTGGCCTTCGCGCTGGCCGTGCTCCACGTGTACCGCACCGCGCCAGAGACCTGGTGGCTTCCCTACCTGTCCGGCGCAGCCTTACGCTTCCTGCCGCGCCCTGTACGGGTGCTGGTCTTCGGCGGAGGGGGATTGCTGTTCTTGGGATGGGGCCTGTGGGGGCTCTCCCGAAGCCTGGTGGCCCCCTTTTTGCGGGGCGACACCTCGTTACTGGACGCCCTGGCCCAATACCACCGCAAGAAGCAAGGCCCGCACGTGGTGGTCATTGGGGGCGGGACGGGGCAATCCACCGCGTTGCGGGGGCTGAAACACCATACCCACAACATCACCGCCATCGTGACCGTGGCTGACGACGGCGGCTCGTCGGGTCGGCTGCGCCGCACCCTGGGCATCCTCCCCCCGGGCGACATCCGCAACTGCATGGCGGCCCTGGCCGACGACGAAGACCTGCTCTCCCGCCTGTTCCAGTACCGCTTCCCCAAGGGCCTGGGCAGCGAACTGGACGGTCATTCCTTTGGCAACCTCTTCCTCACCGCCATGACCGGCCTGACGGGGAGTTTCGAAACCGCCATCCTGGAGGCCGAACGGGTGCTCTCCATCCGGGGCCGGGTGGTGCCCTCGACCCTTACGCTGGTGAATCTGGCCGCGGATGTGTTCATGCCCTACGAGAACCGGGTGGTACGGGTCGTGGGCGAGAGCCGCATCCCCGAGACGCCGGGACGTATTCAACGGGTGTGGCTCATTCCCGAGCGGCCGCCGGCCTTCCCCGTAGCCGTACAGGCTTTACTCAACGCCCATATGGTGGTCATTGGTCCGGGAAGCCTGTACACCAGCATCCTGCCCAACCTGCTGGTACCGGAAATCGCGGCCGCGCTCAAGGCTTCGCGAGGCCTGCGGGTTTTCGTGGTCAACGTAGCCAACCAGCCCGGGGAAACCGACGGCTATACCGCGTACGATTACGTAGAAGCCCTAGAGCGGCACATTGGTTCGGGTGGGTTCGACCTGGTGTTGCTCAACAACCGCCACGACCTACCCCTGCCCGAAGGCGTGGAATGGGTCATCGAGCAGCCCGACCGGCCCATTCCTTACCCCGTACACCGGGCCGACTTGGTGGACGAAAAGCAACCCTGGAAACACGACCCCCACAAACTGGCAGCGGTGCTCATGCACCTGCTGGAAGAACGTACAGGCCCCCTGGCCACCAAAGGGTGAGGTAGGCGTTGGTCAGGCCTTCGCACAGAAAGGCGCCTTGACCTTGCAATTCCTCCGTTCGACATCCAAAACAGCCCCAGCACCTTCGTTTGCTTTTGTATACCACGCCTTCTTGCATTATCCTCAAATTCTATGGAAAGCCAGCCGTGTGATACAATTGTTTTTCAACCCAAAACACCCTGCCTGCTGGCGTAAAGTGTTGTTTTCCCAACCGCATAGACCTAAACCATAGGAGGTGCAACATGACTTTCCAACGCGTCGCCCTGTACCTGCAAGATGCCCACGACTTGCGAGACGGCCTGGATTACGTCCGTTATGCGGAAGAAAAAGGCTTTGAGGCCGTGTGGCAGGCCGAATCCCGCCTGGTGCGGGACGCCATCGTACCCATGGCCGCGTACGCCGCGGTCACGGACAAAATCAAGGTCGGCTCCGGCGTCATCAACATCTGGACCCGCAATGTGGGCCTGCTGGCCGCGACCTTCCTCACCCTGGACGACCTGGCACCTAACCGTGTCATCGCCGGGCTGGGCGCGTGGTGGGACCCTCTGGCTCGCCAGGTAGGCATCATCCGCCGTAAACCCCTCAAAGCCATGCGGGAAGTGGTCACCGTGCTACGCCGCCTGCTCAACATGGAACGGGTCACCTTCCACGGCGAATTCGTCCACGTGACGGACATCGAACTGGACGTGGTGCATGGCCGACGGGAACCTCGCAACGTACCCATTTACATCGGCGCCACCGGGCCCAAAATGCTGGAACTGGCTGGTGAAATCGGCGATGGCGTCCTGCTGAACTACTGCGTACCCGTGGAATACAACGACATGGCCCTGGAGCAAATCGAAAAGGGTGCGCGCAAGGCTGGCAAACGCCTGGAAGACATCGACCGGCCCCAACTCATCGTGGCTTCGGTGGACGAAGACCGGGAAAAGGCCATTGACCGCACCCGGGAGTTGCTGGTGCAATACCTGGCCCAACAACCCCACATCGCCAAGGCGTCGGGCGTGTCCGACGAGGTGGTACACGAAATCCAATCCATTCTGGGCTGGCCCGCCACCCACGAGCAAATTCAACGGGCCAAGCACCTGGTGCCCGAGGACCTCATCCATCGCATCACCGCCTCGGGCACCCCGGAAGAGGCCCGGGCCAAAGTGCAGGAATACATCGACCATGGCTGCACCTGCCCGGTGCTGTATTCCGTGGGTGGCGACGTAAAACTGCTCATCGACACCTTCTCGCCCCTGGCCGAAGCGAGCGAGGCTTCGGAAACCGGGAACTAAAACGTTTCTGTGTCCAATCGGAGCATTTCGGCAGTACCCCAAAGGGCTTGCTAAGGTGCGCCCTTCATCCTGGAAAGGGTGGTGCAGGGCCTATGACGTCGCTTGAGAACACAAGTCGGGAACGCCTGGCCCAACGGTTCCCCCTGGTGGTGCCCGTGCAGGTGCGCTTCCGCGACCTGGACGCGCTGGGCCACGTGAACAACGCGGTGTATCTGACCTACCTGGAAACCGCACGCGTGGTGTACGTACGCGAGCGCTTCGGTCTGCGAAGCGCCCGGGATTTCTCCTTCATCCTGGCCCGGGCCGAAATCGATTACAAAAGCCCTCTGACCCTGGACGACGAGCCCCTGGTGGGACTGGGTGTTTCCCATATTGGCCGGCGCTCCTTCCGTTTGGCCTATCACATTTGGGAAAAACGTACCGGACGGACCGTTGCCCGTGCCGAAACCGTACAGGTCATGTATGATTATCGGAGGCAACAGCCGATACCCATTCCCGACGAGGTACGTCGCATCCTGGAACGGGACCTTCTGCTGGAGGAAGGGCCATGAATACGGAGACCCTCCTGGCGCAACGGGCTGCGGAAATTTTGAAGGAACATTTCGGAGAGGACAAAGGGGCCATCTTGATGGAATTCATCGTGGCTCAAAAGCCCGAGGACCTGGCCCGCCGGGAAGACCTGAAACACACCGAAATGCGCCTTCAGGTCGAAATGGAGCGCATTCGGGCCGACCTGACCGAACGCATCGAACAAGTGCGGGCCGACCTGACCGAACGCATCGAACAAGTGCGGGCCGACCTGACCGAACGCATCGAACAGGTGCGGGCCGACCTCCTCGAACGCATCGGACAGGTACGGGCCGAGTTGATGCGGGAAATCGAACAGGTGCGCCTGGAGATCGAGCAGGTACGGGCCGGGCTGTTGCGGGAAATCGAACAGGTGCGCCTGGAGATCGAGCAGGTACGGGCCGGGTTGTTGCGAGAAATTGAGCAAATGCGAGCCGAAACCCGGGTGGAAATGGAGCGCCTTCGCAAGGAAATGGCCGACACCCGGGCCTCCATGGTACGCTGGGCCTTCGTCTTCTGGGCAACGCAACTGGCCACCCTGGCCCTGCTTCTCTTCCAGTGGCTGAGGGCCTTTCGATAAAGCCCGACCTCGGGAGATTCTTCCGCGGTTTCCCAGCAGTCGCGAAGCAGGGAATTGAGGAAGATCCGGCGCCGCCCAAGGAGGAACGCTTTGCCATGCATCTCCCCGCGTTGCAACCCAAACCCGTAGCCGTGGTCGTGGGTGCTTCTTCGGGCATCGGCGCGGCCCTGGTCCGGCGCTTGGCAGAAGCCGACTACCGGGTGGCTCTGCTGGCCCGCCGCCGGGAGGCCCTGGAACAAAACGCACGATTGCTCAACGAACGCTTCGGCCCCGATACCGCCCGGGCCTACGAGCACGACGTCACCCACTACGACCAGGTCCCCGACCTCTTCCAGCGCATCCTCCGGGAAATGGAGCGCATTGACGCGGTGCTGTACGTGGCCGGGGTGATGCCCCCTGTGGGGCCGGACGAATTCGACTTCGCCAAAGACCGCACCATGGTGGAAGTGAACCTGCTGGGCGCCATGGCCTGGCTGGGCCGGGCCGCGGTGCACTTCCGCGCGCTGGGCCGGGGGCACATCGTGGGTGTCTCTTCCATCGCTGGCGACCGGGGCCGGGTGGCCAACCCCGCGTACCACGCCTCCAAGGCAGGACTCACCACCTACCTGGAAGCCCTGCGCAACCGCCTGAGCCGCCACGGCGTCCACGTGCTCACCGTCAAGCCCGGCTTTGTGGATACGCCCATGTTGGCCCAGGCCAGGCCGAAGAAAACCTTTTGGGTGGTTTCGCCGGACCAGGTGGCCGCGGATATCCTGCGGGCCATGCAGCGGGGCAAACAGGTGATTTACACCCCCGCGCGGTGGCGGTGGGTGGCCCTGGTTATCCAGCACATTCCCTCTTTCATCTTTCGCCGACTGAGTTTTTGAACGGGTGGACATATCAAACGCCTTTCAAAGGCCAATATCGTCTCAGGTTTCATAAATCCGGCCACGATTCTGAACCCCTAGCATTTTCCGCACAAGAGGGAAAACACCATGGCCTCCCGCCCGCTACCTGGCTCAACCACCCTGGGCCTCGGTCACATGCCTTCGCCCCTCCAAGAGGAACGTCTTTCCCCCGACCGATGGCAGGCGGTGTACAATTTCGGCCGCTCCACCTGGCGGCCCGGATGGGTGGTACGGCCCACCCGCGCGGACGACGTGGCCGCGTTGCTGGAATGGGCCCGCACCCACGGCTGGAAGGTAGCGCTGCGGGGCGCGGGGCGCAGTTACGGCGATGCCGCCCTGGGCAACGGCCACCTGCTCCTGGATTTCACCCGCATGAACCGCATCCTGGAATGGGACCCCGATACCGGCCTCCTTTCCGTAGAGCCGGGCGTGACCGTGGAACGCATCTGGCGTTACACCCTGGAAGACGGCTGGTGGATGCCCGTGGTCCCCGGCACCATGTACCCCACCATGGCCGGCATGCTGGCCGTGAACGTGCATGGCAAGAACAACTGGAAGGCCGGCACCCTGGGCGAACACGTGCGCCGAGTGACCCTGCTTACCCCCAGAGGCCAGGTACGCACCCTGACGCCGGAAGACACACCCGAAGAATTCCGGGCCGTGGTGGGCGGCCTGGGCGTGTTGGGCGTCATCCTGGAAGTGACCCTGCAAATGAAGCGCGTGCATTCCGGCGACCTCTTGGTGCGGGCCTGGGCCACGCCCGACCTGCGCCACACCCTGGAGGCCCTGGACACCCACAAGGACGCCTGGGACTATGTGGTGGCCTGGGTGGACGGCCTGGCTGGCGGCAAAGCCCTGGGCCGGGGGCAGATTCACGTGGCCCGCTATTTGGAGCCGGGGGAGGACCGCGCTCCCGCCCGTACGTTGCGCGCAGAACACCAGGATTTACCCGACAACCTCTTCGGCATCTTCCCAAAAAGCGTCTTGTGGCGCTTCATGCGGCTGGCCATGCACCGGCCCGGCATGCGTCTGGTCAACCTGGGCAAGTACCTGGCTGCCCGCACCCTGGCCCACCACAAGGAATACCGTCAATCCTTGGTGGCCTTCAACTTCTTGCTGGATTACATCCCCCACTGGGAAAGGGCCTATGGCGCGGGCGGCATGATGCAATACCAAATCTTCGTGCCCAAGGCCCACGCACAGGACGTGTTTCGCGAAGTGCTCCGAGTCACCCAGCGGCAGGTACCCACCTACCTGGCCGTGGTCAAACGGCACCGGCCCGACGATTTCCTGCTCAGCCACGGGGTGGACGGTTTTTCCCTGGCCCTGGACTTCCCCGTGCGACCTCGCCGTTTGCCCCAATTAGCCGGCATGTTGGACTACTTCAACCGTCTGGTGCTGGAGGCCCAAGGCCGCTTTTACTTCGCCAAGGATGCCTCCCTTACGCCCCAGGTGGCCCTGGCCTTCCTGGGCGAAGGTGCGGTCCGTCGCTTCCTGACGCTCAAGGACGCCTGGGACCCCGACGGGGTGCTGGAAAGCGCGTTGTACCGGCGCATCTTCGCGCCTTTACGGGAACGGCTGGGCCTGAACCCGCATGCCCACCGAGGGTAGCCACGCGCTGGCCCCGTCGGTGACCATCGCGACCTCGGCCCGTTCGCCCAATTCCAAGCGAGTTGAGGGAAACCCGTGACCCGCCCTGCCCTGCCTCCTCCCCCAAAAAGCGCCTACGCCCGTTTCTTCCGGTGGCTGTACCGGGTCACCGGAATGACGCCGGAACGGCGCTGGACCGTACACCGAACCTTGCAGGAGTCGGTAGAACTGGAATTCGACTACCTGGCCATGGTGGTCCTGTCCGCGGTCATCGCTTCCCTGGGCCTGCTGATGGATTCCCCGGCCACGGTCATCGGCGCCATGCTGGTGGCCCCCCTCATGAGTTCGGTACTGGCCCTGGGCTTTGCCGCGCTCATCGGCGACCGGAACCTGTTCCAACAATCCCTCAAAGCCCTGGGGAAAGGCGCGGCCCTGGCCATCCTGGTGGCCCTGCTTCTGGGCGGTCTGAACCGCTGGCTTCCCCTGGTGCCCTTGCAAGACCTGCCCCGAGAAATCCTGGCACGCAGCCGACCCGGCCCTCTGGATTGGGGCGTGGCCCTGGCCGGAGGCGCGGCCGCGGCCCTGGCCCTGGCCCTGCCCGGCGTTTCCCCCACCCTGCCCGGTGTGGCCATTGCTACCGCGCTCATGCCGCCCCTGTGCGCGGTCGGTCTGGGCCTGGCCCTGGGCCGTTGGGACATCGCCGGCGGAAGCCTGCTCCTCTTCCTAACCAACACCATCACCATCGCTTTCGCTTCCATGAGCATCTTTTACCTGCTGGGTTTTGGCCCCTCCCTGCCCGACGGGCCGCCCCACTGGAAGGACCTGCCTCGGGCGCTGCGCATGTCCGGCGGCCTGGCCTTCATCCTGCTCCTGCCCCTCATCACCATGAGCGTGCGGTACGTGAGCCATGCCACCTTGATGCGGCACATCCAACAGGTGGTGTGGGAAGAAGCCAAACGCTACCACGCGGAAGTGGTGGAGATGGAAGTGACCTCGGAAAATCCGGTGCATTTGGTCATCACCTTGCGGGTGGAGCGCACGCTGCAACATCACGAGGTGGTCCAGTTGCAAAAGGACATCGCCGAGCGACTCCAGCGCCCGGTGTCCATCGTGGTCCACCAAATCCTGGCCACCCGCCTGGACCCACTGGTGCCGCCCACACCCACCCCCACGCCTACCATCACGCCTACACC